>JAFARM010000422.1 GCA_019245455.1 Sphingomonadaceae bacterium
GCGCTGCCCTTCGCCGACGCGCTCGCCCGCATGGTCCGCGCGCGCGACGTCGTCGAGCAGGCGACGGGGCGCGCCGCTGCCGGCTTCGTCGCCCCGGCGTGGCTCTACAGCGCCGGCACGCGCGCGGCGCTGGCAGAGGCCGGCTTCGCGCGTGCCGAGGATCATTTCCGCGTCTGGCGACCGGCCGATGGGGCCGTGCTGGCGCGGGGGCCGGTCGTCACCTGGGCGTCGCGCAGCGCGATGCGGATGGCGAGCTCGCTCGCCGTCGCCGCCGCTGCCCGCCGGCTGCTCGGGGGTCAGCGCGTCGTCCGCGTCGCCGTCCACCCCGGCGACACGCGCGCGCCGGCGATCCTGTCGAGCATCGACGCGACGCTGGCGGCGCTGGGCCGCAATCGCCGTCCGGGGCGTTATGCCGACCTCGACCCTGCCATGCCGCGGTCACAATGACGTTCCATGGGCCGTCGCGGGGGCATGGAACAGACACGAGACGAGGAACCGTGCACGACCTTCGACTTCGTGCCGCCGGGCCGGCGGGGGTGCTGACGCCCGCTGCACCCTCCACCGCAGGGACGCGCGGCTGGCTGCGCTGGGTCGGCCCGGTCGTCAGCCTGGCGATCGTCGGCGTCGCCGCCAGCCACTTCCGCGGCAGCGACTTCCACCGCATCGCCGCGCTGGTGCCGCGCACGCCGCTGTTCTGGGCGGTCTTCACGCTCGCCTATTTCACCCAGCCGATCATGGACTTCGTCATTTTCCGCCGGCTCTGGGGCATTCCGGCGGCGGGCTTCCCGGCGTTGGTGCGCAAATATATCTCGAACGAGGTCCTGCTCGGCTATTCGGGTGAGCTGTACTTCTACACCTGGGCGCGGCGGCGGGCGACGTCGGCCGGCGCGGCGGGCGCGGGCAAGCCGGCCGGGGCGATCGCCACGGGGACGCCGTTCGGCGCGATCAAGGACGTCGCCATCCTGTCGGCGCTCGTCGGCAACGCCGTCACCCTGGTAATGTTCGTCATCGCCTACCCGACGCTGGGGCAGCTCAACCTCGGCCTGTCAGGGCGGACGATGTTCCTGTCGATCGCCGTCCTGCTCGGCTCGTCGCTGGCGGTGATGCTGCTGCGCGGCCGCGTCTTCAGCCTGCCGCGGCGCGACCTGCTGTTCGTCGCCGCGATGCAGCTGATCCGCGTCCTCGGCGCGACGGCGCTGCTGGCGCTGATGTGGAGCCTGGTGCTGCCGCAGATCACCTTCGTCTACTGGCTGATGCTGGCGACGCTCCGCCTGCTCATCTCGCGCCTGCCGCTGATTTCGAGCAAGGACGTGCTGTTCGCCGCCGCCGCCGTCCTGATCGTCGGGGCGGGATCGGGCATCGCGCCGCTGATGGCGATGATGGCGGTGCTGCTGATCGTCGCCCATGTCAGCGTCGGCGGGCTGCTCGCCGCCTCCGACCTCCTCGGGCTGGAAGGGCGGGCATGATCGCGGCGCTGATCGCAGCGGCGGTGGCGGCGGCGACGCCGACCCCCGACTATGGCATCGCCGAGGGCCAGTGCCGCCCGCACGAGACCGGCCCGGCGGCGGTGGTCACGGTCGAGGGGCTGCGCGACCGCACCGGCAAGCTGCGGCTGGAACTCTACTCGCCGGTCGACGGGGAGTTCGGCGGCGACGACCGCGACCTGGTGCGCGACGGCAAGGTCTTCCGCCGCGCGGTGATGCCGATCCCGGCGAGCGGGCCGGTCGAGATGTGCATCCGCGCGCCCCACGCCGGCGAATGGGCGCTGATCCTGATCCACGAGCGCGCCGGCCGGAAGAAGTTCGACCCGTTCATGGACGGCGCCGGCTTTTCCGGCAACCCGCGCGTCGGCAAGAAGAAGCCGCCCGCCGCCGAAGCGCGGATCGAGATCGGACGCGGGCCGACGCCGACCGCGATCCGGCTCAACTATCTCCATGGCCTGTTTCAGTTCGGACCGATCAAAGACCCGGTGACGTGAGGGGCTCGATGCGCATCGTCGACGTCTGCGCCTTCTATACGCCGACCGGCGGCGGCGTACGGACGTACATCGACCGCAAGCTCGCCGCCGGGCCGGCGATGGGCCACGACGTCGTCATCATCGCGCCGGGGGCCACGACTCGCGTCGAGGAGCGTGGCCCGCGGGCGCGCGTCGTCTGGCTGGAAAGCCCGCTGTTCCCGTTCGACCGCAACTACCGCTATTTCGCCGACGAGGCCGAGCTGCACGCCGCGATCAGCGCCGCCGACCCCGACGTGCTGGAGGCGTCGTCGCCGTGGCGCAGCGCGTCGATGGCGGCGCGCTGGCCGGGCCGCAAGCCGGTGCCGCGGTCGCTGTTCATGCACTCCGACCCGCTCGCCGCCTTCGCCTACCGCTGGTTCGAGGGCGTCGCCTCGCCGGCGGTCGTCGACCGCGGCTTCGACTGGTACTGGCGGCACCTGCTGCGCCTCGACGGGCAGTTCGACATGGTCGTCAGCGCCTGCAACAGCCTGACCGCGCGGCTCGAGGTCGGCGGGCTGCGGCGCGTCGTCACCAACCCGATGGGGATCGACCCGCACGTCTTCGCGCCGACCCTGCGCGACGAGGGGCTGCGCGCGGCGCTGCTTGCCCGCTGCGGCCTCGGCCCCGACGCGACGCTGCTGCTCGGCGTCGGCCGCCACGCGCCGGAAAAGCGCTGGCGGATGGTCGTCGAGGCGGTGATGAGCGCCGCCTATCACCGGCCGATCGGCCTCGTCATCGTCGGCTCAGGGCGCGATTCGGCGCGCATCCGGCGGACCATCGGCGGCAATCCGCACATCCACCTCGCCGAACGCACCAGCGACCGCGCCGAAATGGCGCGCTTCATGGCCAGCGCCGACGCGCTGATCCACGGCAGCGAGTCGGAGACCTTCTGCCTCGTCGCCGCCGAGGCGCGGGCGTCGGGCCTGCCGCTGATCACGCCCGACCGCGGGGCGGCGGCCGATCACGCGCTGGCGTCGAACGGCATCACCTACACCAGCGGCGATCCGGTCAGCGCCGCCGCCGCCATCGGCCGTTTCGTCGATCTGAAGCGCGCCGGCCGCCTGCCCGCGCCATCGACCGAGCCGGTGCGGACGATGGACGACCATTTCGCCGAGCTGTTCGGCGCGTTCGCGGCGCTGATCGCCGCCACGCGCGAACCGGTGGCGCAGGCGGCGTAGCGCGGTCGCCCTCGCGCGGCGTCGATCCCGCTCACGCAAACCCGTCATTCTCGCGCAAGCGGGACCCATTCCTTACACGCCCCCCCGTCATCCCCGCGCAAGCGGGGACCCATCTCCTGCCATCGGGAGATGGGTCCCCGCCTTCGCGGGGATGACGCTGGGCTGTGCCTCACCGCCCGGCGAGTCGCGCGACATCGTCCGGCTGCAGCGTGCCGCGCACGCGGGCGCGGATCACGCCATCGCCGTCGACCAGCCACGTCTCGGGGATGCCGGCGGTGCCGAGCGCCACCTGCGTCCGCTCGCGCGCGTCGATCCCGCCGGCGTCGAGGCGCGTATGCGTTGCCGCCAGGAACCCCGCCGCGTCGGCCGGCGCGTCGCGCACGGCGATCCCCGCGACGGCCACGCCCCGCGCGCGCAGCGCCGCCAGCGCGGGAGCGTCCGCCCGGCACGGCAGGCACCACGACGCGAACAGGGTCACCGCTGTCGCATGGCCGGCGCGCAGGCGCGCGTCGGTCAGCGGCGGCGTTCCCGGCAGCGGCATCAGCGCGAGGTGCGGAAACCGCCGGCCGATCGCCGGATCGGGCGAGGGGCGCAGCGCCAGCCGGACGCCGAGCAGCAGCAGCGCCATGGTCAGCGCGAGGGGAGCGACGATCCGCGACGGCCTCATCGTCAGCTCAACGCATCGATCGCCGCACCGGCACGGTGTCAGCCGACGCGGCCGACCTTGTGCAGCGAGCCCGCGACCTCGGGCGGCATATATTTCTCGTCGTGCTTGGCGAGGACGGTGTCGGCGACGAACACGCCGCCCGCGCCGAACCGCCCTTCGGTGATGACGCCCTGGCCCTCGCGGAATAGGTCGGGGACGATGCCGGTGTAGCGCACCGCGACCTCGTGCGCGTTGTCGGTGACGCGGAAGCGGGTCGTCGTCCCCGCCTTGACCACCGAGCCGCGCTCGACGAGCCCGCCGAGCCGGATCGCCTTGCCCGGATCGGGCGCATGGGCGAGCACGTCGGACGGCGCATAGAAATAGGTCGCCTGGTCGCCGAGCGTCGTCAGCGCCAGCGCGCTCGCGCCGCCCAGCGCGACGAGGGCGCCGGCGAGCAGCACCAGCCGCTGATGCTTGGGCCGCAGGCCGCGGCGGGTCATCGGCGGGTGTCCCTTTCAGCGCGCCGCATGGCGATCCAGCTCCAGACGACGACGCCGACCAGCCCGGCGATCGTCAGCGCATAGGCGGGATAGATGAACTCGGCGTGGGTCATGCGCGCGTCCTCATGCATAGGCCTCCGCCAGCCGCCGCGCGCGCGCCGCGGTCCGCGTCCGCGCGATCGCGGTGCGCATCCGCATCAGGACGACCGCGGCGAACACCAGGGTGAAGCCGGCGAGGCTGGTCATCAGCGGCGTCAGCATGGCGGGATCGATCGTGTTCTTGGTCAGCGTGATCGACGGCCCCTGGTGGAGCGTGTGCCACCACTCGACCGAGAACTTGATGATGGGCAGGTTGACGACGCCGACCAGCGCCAGGATCGCCGCCCCCCGCCCCTGTGCCAGGTCGCCGCCATGGCGCTCGTCCTCGGCCGCCGCCAGCGCCAGATAGCCGATGTAGAGGAACAGCAGCACGAGCATCGACGTCAGCCGCGCGTCCCACACCCAGTACGTGCCCCACGTCGGCTTGCCCCACAGCGAGCCCGAGACGAGGCAGATGGCGGTGAACAGCGCGCCGACCGGCGCGATGGCGCGCGCGGCGATCGCCGCGAGCGGGTGCCGCCAGACCAATGCCACTGCCGACGCGACCGCCAGCCCGAGATACCCCCCCGATCCCAGCCACGCGGCGGGCACGTGGACGTACATGATCCGCACGCTGTCGCCCTGCTGGTAATCGGGCGGCGAGGCGAACAGCCCGATCCACAGGCCGGCGGCAACGAGCGCGAGGCCCGGCCACAGCGTCAGCGGCGTCGCCACGCGGGCGATGCGGAGGAAGCGGGCGGGGTTGGCGAAGCGGTGCATCGTATCGTCAGGCTTTAGCACTGCCGCCGGGGCTTTGCACCCCGGCGGCATGACGCGCTCAGCGGCACGCGCTCACTTCGGCGTCGCGCCGCACGCCTTCTTCGTCTTGTTGCCCGCCTTGCTGCAGTCATAGTGGACGACCTTGCCGTTCTTCAGGGTCGCCGTGACCTCGTTCGGGTTGGCGGGCTTGGGCGCCGCGGCGGCGTGGGCGCGCGGGGCGGCGGCAGCCGGCGCCGCCGCTGT
>JAFARM010000026.1 GCA_019245455.1 Sphingomonadaceae bacterium
CTATAACGCGACGATCACCCGCGGGACGCCGGCAACCTTCGACGGGACGAACTATCAGCAGCGCGGCATCGCCGGCAGCTTCTCGTTCATTTCGACGTCGGCGATCACCGTCACCGGGCCGCATTTCATCCCGCACACCTACGCGGCGGGGTCGAACCTGCTGTCGGGCAGCTTCTCGTCGAGCGTCCTGTTCGGGGCTGGTTCGTCGGCGTCGACCAACTCGTCGACGCTCGGCGGTTCGACGGTGACGTTTACCTCGGACTTCCTCGACTTCAGCAACACGGTCGAGCGCGACCGCGGCCTGACGCTGACCTCGATCGTCCCGAGCCTCGGCCGGCACACCGGCCTGAACGGGGCGCTGAACAGCTTCCGCGCCACGGCCGGCGGCCAGTTCTCGTCCGACCCGGCGCCGCTGATCAACGGCCTCGCCGTCGTTCCGGAGCCGGGCGTGTGGCTGCTGATGGTTGCCGGTTTCGGCCTCGTCGGTTTCGCCGCCCGCCGGCGCACGACCGTCGTCGCCGCGTAAGGCGTCAACCCTTCGTCACGCCAGGGGCGCGCCAGCCGGCGCGCCCCTTTTTTTGCCCGGCGGAGCCTTCTAGGCGTCGGTGACCGGCTGTAGTGCGGCCGAGTCGAAAATGACGTGCTCCTCGACAGCCATGCCATCGACGAGGCGGAAGCGGTCGACGCCGACCCAGTCCCGCACTGCTCCGGCGATCGTGGCCGAGGCCGTCCAGAAGATGTAGAGGCGGTCGCCGTCGTCGGCGAAATCGAGCGGTTTCACCGCCAAGTCCGGCATCGCTGCCAACGTCGCGGCCATGCGGTCGACATAGTCGGCGCCCGAGAACGAACCCGCGCCGGTAAAATGGACGGTCGCATCCGGTGCGATCAACTCGGCGACGCGCGGGCCGGACGGTGCGGCCCAGAACGATGTGAAGCGATCGAAGAAGTCGCGGTGTTCGGCACTAAGTGTCGACATCTGGTCTCCCCGGAGCACCGACGACCGTCGGGTGCGAGGTTGCACCGTCGCCGCGGCCGTCCATGCTACCGCGGCTCCGTGGCAGTGCAAGCGGGCTCGGCCGGTTCGGCCGGGCGTTGGCGGTACCGCCTAAGGGCCAACGCTCCCGCTCTATACGTCCCCGCTACGCCGGATCGTGGCCGGGGCGACAGGAGCCGCAGCCGCCCGTTACCCCTGCGGCGCCGGGACCGGCTCGCCGCCGCTCAGCCGGCCGCTCTTGGGGATCGCCGACAGGCCGGCGGCGATGGGCGCGGTGACGGTGGTGCGCAGGTCGTTGCGATCGACCCGCTCGCCGGCGAGAACGCGCTTGATCTCGTCGCCCGACAGCGTCTCGAGCTCGATCAGCGCCCCGGCCAGCGCGTGCAGCTGGTCGATGTTGTCCGAGAGCAGCTGCTTCGCCCGCTCATAGCCATGGGTGACGATCGCCTTGACCTCGGAATCGATCAGCCGCGCCGTCTCCTCCGACACGTTCTGCGTCCGCGTGACGGAATGGCCGAGGAACACCTCCTCCTGGTTCTCGCCGTATTTCAGCGGCCCCAGCTTGTCCGACATCCCCCACTGCGTGACCATGTTCTTGGCGAGGTCGGTCGCATAGCTGATGTCGCTCGACGCGCCCGACGACACCTTGTCGTGGCCGAAGATCAGCTCCTCGGCGACGCGCCCGCCCATCGACACCGACAGGTTGGCGAACATCTTGTCGCGGTGATAGCTGTAGCTGTCGCGCTCGGGCAGGCGCATGACCATGCCGAGCGCGCGGCCGCGCGGGATGATCGTCGCCTTGTGGATCGGGTCCGACGCCGCCTCGTGGCAGGAAACGACGGCGTGGCCGGCCTCGTGATAGGCGGTCATCTTCTTCTCGTCGTCGGTCATGACCATCGAGCGCCGCTCGGCCCCCATCATCACCTTGTCCTTGGCGTCCTCGAATTCCTTCATCGCCACCAGCCGCTTGCCGCGGCGCGCGGCGAGCAGTGCCGCCTCGTTGACGAGGTTGGCGAGGTCGGCGCCCGAGAAGCCCGGCGTGCCGCGCGCGATGGTGCGGCCGTTGACGTCGGGCGCGAGCGGGACCTTCTTCATGTGGACGGCGAGGATCTTCTCGCGCCCCTCGATGTCGGGGCGGCCGACGATCACCTGCCGGTCGAAGCGGCCAGGGCGCAGCAGCGCGGGATCGAGCACGTCGGGGCGGTTGGTCGCGGCGACGATGATGATGCCCTCGTTGCCGTCGAAGCCGTCCATCTCGACGAGCAGCTGGTTGAGCGTCTGCTCGCGCTCGTCGTTGCCGCCGCCAAGGCCCGCGCCGCGGCTGCGGCCGACGGCATCGATCTCGTCGATGAAGATGATGCACGGGGCCGACTTCTTGCCCTGCTCGAACATATCGCGGACGCGGCTGGCGCCGACACCGACGAACATCTCGACGAAGTCGGAACCGCTGATGTTGAAGAAGGGCACGTTGGCCTCGCCGGCGATGGCGCGGGCGAGCAGCGTCTTGCCGGTTCCCGGAGGGCCGACGAGCAGTGCGCCTTTCGGGATCTTGCCGCCCAGCCGGCTGAACTTCGACGGGTCCTTGAGGAACTCGACGATCTCCTGCAGCTCCTCGCGCGCCTCGTCGATGCCGGCAACGTCGTCGAAGGTGACGCGGCCCTCCTTCTGCTGGAGCAGCTTGGCGCGCGACTTGCCGAAGCCCATCGCGCCCTTGCCGGCACCGTTCTGCATCTGGCGCATGACGAGCAGCCAGATGCCGATCATGATGACGAACGGCAGCATATTGAGGACGAGCGTGCCGAGCAGCGAGCGACCCTCCTCGGGCTTGGCGTCGAAGCGGACGTTCTTTTCGCGCAGGTGCTGGACGAGGCTGGGGTCGCCGGGATTGTAGGTGCGGAAGTCCTGATCGCCGGCAAGCTTGCCGAGCAGCTCGCTGCCGCGGATCTCGACCGACTTGACCTGGCCGTCGTCGACCTTGGTCAGGAAGTCGGAATAACCGAGCTGGCCGGCCCCGCCCGTCGTCGACGGCCCCTGGATCAGGGTGACGACGACGGCGAGGACAAGGAGGACGACGACCCACAGGCCGAGGCTCTTGATCCAGGGGTTGGGCGGGCGCTTGTCGGCCATCGATGCGGCTCTTTCAATCGGTGAGATGCCAAGATAGGACAGTTGCGCGCCCGCGCAATCGTGTCGAGGCCGCGCGGGCGCGAATCAGCGGCGCTGCGCCGCATCCGTCACGGTTTACGGCGCGGCGCGGCGCGGCTCAACCGCCAGGATGGTGGCGACACGCGGACGGCGATCCCGGCGAGCGTGCCGCCGCGCCCCTCGGCGAGGCGGGCGAGCAGGCGCTCGACGGTAGGCCCGCGCGGCGTCGCGTCGGGGGCCAGCGTGGCGATCCCCCGCAGCAGCAGGCGGCGGGAAAGGTCGTGCGGCAGGTCGCCGGCGTCGAGGCGGACCGCGTCGCCGGCGACCTCCGCCCGGCTGGCCCAGGCGCGGTCGGCGACCCAGGCGAGCGCCGCCTCGGCATCGGCGAGGTGGGCCGCGCTCGCCGCCAGCCGGGCGGGGTCGAGCCACGGCGTCGCCGCGAGCAGGGCGCGGGCGCGGGTCCGGTCGAAAGCAGCATCGCGGTTCGACGGGTCGTCGGCGGCGCGCCACCCGGCGGCGGCGACGACGGCGGCGAGGTCCGCCTTGCTCCAGCCGAGCAACGGGCGGAGCAGGGTGACGCCGCCGAGATCGCGCCGCGCGCGGATGCCGGCGAGCCCGCTGCTCCCGCTGCCGCGCGCGAGGCGGAGGAGCAGCGTCTCGGCGGCGTCGTCGCGGTGGTGCGCGGATGCCAGCCAGCGGACGCCGTTCGCCGCGCACCAGTCGGCCATCAGCCGGTAGCGGGCGGCGCGCGCGGCGGCTTGGCGGTTGGTAGCCGGGTGCGGCCCGTCCCAGGCGAGCGTCGCGTGGGGCACGCCAAGGCGGGCGGCGTAGGCCGCGACATCGGTGGCCTCGGCGGCACTGTCGGGGCGGAGGCGGTGATCGACCGTCAGGGCGCGGACGCGATGGCCGAAGGCGGCGTGGGCGAGGAGGAGAAGAGCGAGGCTGTCGGGACCGCCGGAGACGGCGACGGCGAACGGCGCGTCGCCGAGGGGGCCACCGGTCAGGGCGGTGACGGCGGCGGTGAAGGTAGCAGCCGCCTCAACCGCAACAAGGGGATCAGACCTCATGAACGCCGTCATCCCCGCGAAAACGGGGACCCATCTCCCAAGGCCGCGGGAGAAGGGTCCCCGCTTCCGCGGGGATGACGAGAGGGCTTACTCGCATCCCATGCGATGTGCCGTCGCGGTACAGCCCCGCGATCGTGGGCATGACCGGGATGGGCGGTCATCGCGACGGTTCGGTTCGAACGCGAGCGCGGGCTGTCCACCGCACGCGCGACGGCTCACGCCGCGCATTTCGCGTCCTTGCGGCCCTTCGCCAGCTGCGCCTTCAGCGCCGGGGTCAGCCTGTCGCCGTACGACGCCGGCAGCTCGTCATACGCCTGACAGGCCTCCTTCGGCTTCTTCAGTGCGGCGAGCGCGTTGCCCAGCCACAGGACGCTTTCGGGTGCGCGGTCGCCGGTCGGGAAGTTCTTGTAGCCGGCGAGGAACGCCTTGGCGGCCAGGGCATACTGCTCCTGCGCCATGTAGCTGCGGCCCAGCCAGTATTCGGCGTTCGACGCCCGTGCCGCCTTGGGGTTGGCGGCGAGGAAGTCGGTCATCGCGCTCGCCGCCCCGGCATAGTCCTTCGCCGTATAGAGGGCATAGGCGGCGCG
>JAFARM010000090.1 GCA_019245455.1 Sphingomonadaceae bacterium
GCGCCCGAGCGGGTGGCCGACTTCCCACCCCCAGCCCCTCCCGCAAGCGGGAGGGGAGTGTCGCGGGCCTCTGTGGCCGCCCTGGATCACGCCGCGATCCAAGCCTTGAGCAGCCGCCCGGCCGCGCCGCTGTCGATCGCCTCCGCCGCCTGCGCCACGCCGGCGTGCCAGTCCGCCGCCGCTCCGGCGACGCGCAGCGCGGCGGCGGCGTTGAACAGGACGGCGTCGCGGTACGCCCCCGCTTCGCCCGCGAGCAGGCGGCTCAGCGCCGCGGCGTTGTATGCCGCCGTGCCGCCGCGCAGCGCCGCAAGCGGGTGGTGCGGCAGGCCGGCGGCGTCGGGGTCGATGCGCTCGAGCGGCCCGCCGCGCGCCGGTCCGCCGCCCGCGCCGACGATCCACTTCAGCGTGCTCGGGCCGTCGATCGAAAGCTCGTCCAGGGGCTCGTCGCCCGCCACCAGCAGGGTCGCCTCGGTGCCAAGGATCTCGATGGCACCGGCGAACACGTCGAGGAATCCGGGCCGGGCGACGCCGATCAGCTGTCGCCGGACGCCCGCCGGATTGCACGCCGGGCCGGTCAGGTTGAACACCGTCCGCCGCCGGATCGCGCGGCGCACGGGGGCCAGCCACGCCAGTGCCGGGTGGTGCTTCTGCGCGAACAGGAAGGCGATGCCGAGACCCGCCAGCGTGTCCTCCGCCGCCGTAGAGGCGCGGTCGAGGTCGAGTCCGAGCGCCTCCAGCGTATCGGCCGCGCCCGCTTGGCTCGACGCCGCGCGGTTGCCGTGCTTGGCGACCGGCACGCCGGCGGCGGCGACGACGATGGCGACCGCGGTCGAGACGTTGAGGCTGTGGCTGCCGTCGCCGCCGGTGCCGCAGACGTCGATCGCACCGTCGGGCGCGCGGACCGGCACCATCCGCGCGCGCATCGCTCGTGCCGCCGCGGCGATCTCGACCGCCGTCTCGTCGCGCTCGGCCATGTCGCGGAGGAAGCGCAGCGCCTCGTCCTCGCCGACCCGGCGGTCGAGGAGCGCGGCGAAGGCGTGCGCCGCCGTGTCCGCGTCGAGCGGCGCGCGGGTATCGGGAAGGATCACGCGGCGCGCGGGACGGGACGATGCGCGACGCCGGCCAGGGACAGGAACGTCGCCAGCACCGCATGACCGTGCTCGCTGGCAATGCTCTCGGGGTGGAACTGGACGCCGTGGATCGGCTTCGTCGCATGGCGCAGGCCCATGATCGTCTCGCCGGTGCGGGCGTTGGCGACGAGCACGCCGGGCAGGCTCGCCGGCTCAACGACGAGGCTGTGGTAGCGCGTCGCGGTGAACGGCGTCGGCAGGCCGGCGAACACGCCGCTGCCGTCGTGCGTCACGGGGCTGGTCTTGCCGTGCATCGGCGTCGCGCGGACGACGCGGCCGCCGAAAACCTCGCCGATCGCCTGGTGGCCGAGGCAGACGCCGAGCAGCGGCAGATCGGCGTCGGCGGCGGCCGCGATCAGGTCGCGGCAGATGCCGGCGTCGGCGGGCGTGCCGGGGCCGGGCGAGAGCAGCACCGCCTGGGGCCCAAGCGCCAGCGCCTGCGCCACGGTCAGCGCGTCGTTGCGCACCACCTCGGTCGCCGCACCCAGCTCGTGGAGGTAGTGGACGAGGTTCCAGGTGAAGCTGTCGTAATTGTCGATGACGAGAATCATGGCGCGCCTGTTAGCGCGCGGCGCGGCGGAAGGCGAGGCTGGCGGCGTTCAGCGGATCGAGCGCGGCGCGCCCCTCGGCCTCGATGCGTTCGAGCACCGCCAACGCCGCTGCCAGCCGCGCCTCGGGCAGCGACGCCCACGCCGGGCGAGCGTACACCGTGTCCCACTTCGCGCCCGCCGCGGCGTCATAGGCGATGCGCAGGAAGCAGTGGTCGGCGCGGACCGGCCATCGTTCGGTGGCGGCGCGGGCGACGAGGCGGGCGACGGCGGCGTCGATCGCGGCACGCAGGGCGGGGCGATCCGTCATCGGCGGGTGGGAGCGGAGCGCCGCGCGCCGGTCAGACCGCCGCGCGCACCACCGCGCGCACACCGCCGTGCGCGGGGTCATAGTCGACCGTCGCGCCCAGGCTCGACGCCATCGCCCCGATCAGCTTGGTGCCGACGCCGGTGCCCGTCGGCGCGATCGTCGTGGCCATGCCGCCGCCGTCATCCTCCACCACCAGCCGGAAGTGGCCGTTGTCGCGCGCGAGGTCGATGCGGATTTCGCCCGCCTCGCCGGCCCCGTAGGCATATTTGCACGCGTTCGAAACCAGCTCGTTGACGATGACGCCCAGCGACACGGCGCGGTCGGTCGCCAGCCGCAGCGGCACCGCCGACAGCTTCATCGCGCGCGGCGAGGCGGGCGTCGACCACGTCGCCTCGAGCTCGGCGACGAGCGCGGCGAGATAGTCGTCCATCGCCACCGCCTGGACGTCGTCCGACGTGTACAGCCGGCGGTGGACCTGGGCGATGGCGGTGATCCGCGCCTGCGTGTCGGCCAGCGCCGCCTTGGCCGCGCCGTCGGCCAGCGCGCGCGCCTGCATATGGATGAACGCCGACACCAGCTGCAGCGAGTTCGCGACGCGGTGGTTGACCTCGTGCAGCAGCGCCTCCAGCCGGGTGTTGGTCGCGCGCAGCGCCGCCTCGGCCTCCGCCTTCTGCGCCGCCAGCGCGACCTGGGTCAGCGCCGTCTGGAAGGCGTTCTCGAGCAGGTCGTAGAAGTCGTCGCCGACCGTCTTGACGACATAGTCGATCGCCCCCGCCTTCAGCGCGGCGACCGCGATCCGGCTCTCCTCCGACCCGGTGACATAGACGATCGGCGGCACCACCGGCAGCTTGCGCAGCGCCTCCAGCGTTGCCAGCCCGTCGAAGCCCGGCATATAATGGTCGACCGCGATCAGGTCGAAGTCGGCCGCGGTCGCCGCGGCGATGCCGGCGGGACCGCTCGATGCCGTCGTCACGTCGTAGCCGCGCCGGCCGAGCGCGCGGGCGACGAGCCGGCACAGCCCCTCGTCGTCGTCGATGTAGAGGATGCGCGGGCGGGTCACCCTTCGCCCACCTCCGGTACCTGGATCACCGACAGGAACAGGCCGAGCTGCTGGATCGCCTTGGCGAAGCTCTCGTAGTTGACCGGCTTGGTGATGTAGACGTTGGCGCCAAGGTCGTAGCAGCGCTGGATTTCCTGCTTGTCGTCGGTCGTCGTCAGGACGACGACGGGGGTCCGCCGCAGCTTGGCGTCGGCCTTGATCTTGGCCAGGATGTCGATGCCGCTCATGTCGGGCAGGTTGAGATCGAGCAGGATCAGCGCCGGGCCGTTGCGCGCCGGGCCGTCGGGATCGTCGAACAGGTGCGCGAGCGCCTTGGTCCCGTCGACGAAGTGGCGGATGGCGTTGGCGATGCCGGCGCGGCGGATGTTCTTCTCGATCAGCCGGGCGTGCCCCTCGTCGTCCTCGATCATGATGATGTTGACGCTGTGCTCGCTCACCGAACCCCCTCCGTATCCAGCACCGCCGGCAGCGACAGGCGGAAAGTCGCGCCTTGCCCGAGGCTTGAGATGCACGTGATGACGCCGCCGAGGCGATACGCCAAAGCGCGGACGTGCGCCAGCCCGAGCCCCTCGCCGGGCTGATCCTGGACGCCGGCGCGGCGGAACAGCTCGAAGATGCGCTCGTGGTCGGCAGGCGCGATGCCGCGGCCGTTGTCGGCGACGTCGACGATCACCCGCTCGCCCTCGCGCCGGCCGCTGACCGCGACGTGGAGCGGGCGGGCGGGATCGCGGTACTTGATCGCGTTCTCGATCAGGTTCGACAGGATCTGCTCGATGGCCAGCCGGTCGCTCACCAGCGGCGGCATCGGCTGGGCGACATCGATCGCGCCGCCGACCTCGCCCAGCCGGTGCTGGACGCTGTCGCGGATCGCCGCCGTCAGCGCCGCGAGGTCGATGCTCGCCGGGCTCAGCGTCCGCCGCCCCTCGCGCGACAGGCGCAGGATCGCGTTGATCAGCCGGTCCATCTTCTGCGTCGAGGCGCGGATGAAGCCGATCGCCTCGGGCAGGTCGGCCTTGGCGCCGCGCGCCTCGCGGCTGACGAGCGCCGGGGCCTCGGCATCGGCGCGGTCGATCAGCTCGGTCAGCGGCGCGATCGTCGCCTCCAGCTCGGCGGTGAAGCCCATGACGTTGACCAACGGCGAGCGGAGGTCGTGGCTGACGATATAGGCGAAGCGCTGGATTTCCTCGTTGGCCCGGCTGAGCTCGGCGGTGCGCGCGGCGACCGCCTCCTCGAGGCCGGTGTTCAGCCGGCGCAGTTCGTCCTGCGAGCGGTCGAGGTCGGCGGTGTAGCGCAGCACGACCCACAGCGCGCCGCCGATGACGAGGAGGACGAGGGCCCCGGTGACGCTGAGCACGACGTTGAGGACCAGCCCGGCACGGTCCTCGGCGGCGGTGCGTTCGGCGAGCAGCGCCTCCTCGGCGCGCTTCATCGCGCCGATCGTCGTCCGCAGCGATCGCATCGAGAAGAAGCTCTCGTCGACCGAGAAGTCGGCCATCGCCCGCACCGCCAGATTGGCGCTCTCGGCGCGCTCGACCGTCTGCTGGACCGATCGGCGGTGGCTCTCGACCAGCCGCGCGATGGCGGCGACGCGCACCCGCTGCTCGGGGTTGTCGCGGGTCAGCCGCGTGATCTCGTCGAGCGCGGCGGGGATGTCGTGGCTGCGCGCGCGATAGTTGCTGAGCGCCGTGTCGTGGTGCCACAGGAGGTAGCCGCGGCGTGCCGTCTCCAGCTGCTCGGTCAGGATCGTCAGTCTGTCGAGCGCGCGCTCGACCTCGAAGGTGTGGACGACCCAGCTCGACCGCACCTGGCTCTCGCGCGCCGCGAGCAGCGCCGCACCGCCGGCGGTCAGCAGCAGGACGAACCCGACGAGCATCGCGCCGAGGACGGCGCGGCGGAAGCCGCGGCCGGTCAGCGTCATGCCGGCACCAGCGCGCGGCCGGCGCGGCCGGCGAGCTCGGTCGCATACTGCCAGGCGACGCGTCCCGAGCGATGGCCGCGTCCCGCCGCCCAGGCGAGCGCGTCCGCGTCGGTGAACGCCAGTCCGTGCGCGGCGGCATAGCCGGCGACCATCGCCAGGTAGCTCGCCTGATCGGCATTGTGGAAGCCGAGGCTCAGCCCGAAGCGGTCGGCGAGCGCGAGCCGGTCGTCGAGCACGTCGCGGGCGTTGACCGCGTTCGCCGCCTCCGTTTCGGCGTGCTCACGCGCCACCAGGTGCCGGCGGTTGGAGGTGACGACGAGCCGAACGCTGTCCGGACGCGCGGCGATGCCGCCGTCGAGCACGCTCCTCAGCGCCTTGTACTGGCGCTCGTCGGCCTCGAACGACACGTCGTCGGCATAGACGACGAAGCGGCGCGGCGTGTCGCCGATCGCGGCGAACAGCGCGGGCAGGCGGTCGAGGTCGTCGCGCGCGACCTGGACGAGGGCGAGGTCCGCCCCTTCCGCCAGCAGCGCGGCGTGGACGCTGCGGACGAGGCTCGACTTGCCCATGCCGCGTGCGCCCCACAGCAGCACGTCGTGGGCGGCGGCGCCGCTGGCGTGGCGGCGGAGGTTGGCGTGGAGCGCGTCGCGCTGCGCATCGACGCCGACGAAGCGCGCCAGCGGCTGTGCCGGGGCGGGGGCGACGGCGGCGAGGACGCCTGCGGCGAAGACGAAGGCGGTGCCGCGTGCGGGGTCGGCGGGCGGCGGCACCGGCGGCGCAAGGCGGTCGAGCGCGTCGGCGATACGGGACAGGGGATCGGTCACGCCCTTGCCATACAGGCGTGGTGCCGGCGAAGGCCAGCCTTCAACGCGGCGACGCGGTTCCGCTTGGAGCCCACGCTTCTTCCAAGCCCGAAGTCATGCTGGCGCAGGCCAGCATCCATGGTCGTGCGAGCGGCCGGCCTGTCGTCGCGCATGGCCGTGGATGCTGGCCTGCGCCAGCATGACCCATCGATCGAGTGGGATTCTGAGAGCCTCTCCGCGAGCGGACAAAGCGTGCCGCCCCAGCGTTGCCGATCATCCGATTTGCGCCCGCGCGCCATTCCGCTATACGACCGCTTTCCTGCTTTCCCACGGACCCGTCCATGTTCTCATCCCCGGCCTATGCCCAGACGGCAGCGGCCACCGGCGCTGGCGGCGCGTACGCCGGGCTGATCCAGTTCGCCCCGCTCATCGCCATCTTCGCCATCTTTTATTTCCTGATGATCCGGCCGCAGCAGGCGCGCGCGCGCGAGCACCGGGCCGCGATCGACGCGGTCAAGCGCGGCGACGAGGTCGTCACCGCCGGCGGCGTCATCGGCAAGGTGACCAAGGTCGACGATGCCGAGGTCGAGGTCGAGGTCGCCCCCAACGTCCGCCACCGCGTCGTCAAGGCGACGCTCGCCGAGGTCCGCACCAAGCCGCTGCCCGCCGCGGCCAACGACGCGAAGCGCTGATGCTCGGCTTCCCCCGCTGGAAGGTGTGGACGATCCTGGCGACGCTCGTCGTCGGTGTCCTCCTTGCCGTGCCCAACTTCGTGCCCGAGCCGACGCTGAAGCAGGTGCCGTCGTTCGTGCCCAGGAGCACGCTCAACCTCGGCCTCGACCTGCGCGGCGGCAGCTACATCATGCTCGAGGCGGCGACGAGCGACATCGCCAAGCAGAAGCTCGATAGCCTCGAGGAGATCGCGCGAACCGAGCTGACCGATGCCGACGGCGGCGGCGTCCGCTTCCGCGACCTCGGCATTCTCGGCAACGCGGTCTCGCTGACCGTCACCGACCCGACGCAGCTCGACCGTGCGGTGGAGACGTTGCGCAAGGTGACGCGCCCCGTCGGCAACCTGACCGGGCAGCGCGACGTCGACGTCGCGGTGGTCGACGGCAACCGCGTGACGCTGACGCCGACCGACGCCGGCATTACCGCGGCGACCAACAGCGCGATGGAGCAGGCGGTCGAGGTCATCCGCCGCCGCATCGACGAGCTCGGCACGCGCGAGCCGACGATCGTCCGTCAGGGCGACAACCGCATCGTCGTCCAGGTGCCGGGCCTGCAGGACCCGAGTGCCTTGAAGGCACTGCTCGGCAAGACCGCCAAGCTCGAGTTCAAGCTGGTCGACACCGAGGCCGATCCGGCCGCAGTCGCTGCCGGCACGCAGCCGCCGGGCGACCAGATCCTGCAGTACAGCGACCGTCCCGGCGCGGTCGCGGTCAAGCGCCGGGCGCTGATCACCGGCGACCAGCTGGTCGACAGTCAGGTCGGGCAGGACCAGAACGGCGCGCCCGCCGTCACCTTCCGCTTCGATGCCACCGGCGGCCGCCGCTTCGCCAAGGCGACGCAGGAGAACGTCGGCAAGCCCTTCGCCATCATCCTCGACAACAAGGTCATCAGCGATCCCAGGATCAACGAGCCGATCCTGGGCGGCAGTGGCATCATCTCGGGGTCGTACACGACCGAGACGGCGAACCAGCTCGCCATCCTGCTGCGCTCGGGCAAGCTGCCCGTCGAGCTGAAGGTCGTCGAGGAGCGTACCGTCGGGCCCGACCTGGGGGCGGATTCGATCCGCGCCGGCAGCCTCGCGGCGGGCGCGGCGGTGGTCGCGGTGGCTCTACTGATGATCGTCACCTACGGGCGTTTCGGCGTCTATTCGGTCGTCGCGCTGGTCCTCAATATGTTCCTCATCATCGGCGTCATGTCGGTTCTCGGGGCGACGCTGACGCTGCCGGGCATCGCCGGCCTCGTCCTGACGATCGGCGCGGCGGTCGATGCCAACGTCCTCATCAACGAGCGCATCCGCGAGGAGGCACGCAAGGGCCGCGGCGTGGTCGCCAGCGTCGAGGTCGGCTTCCGCGATGCGACGCGGACGATTTGGGACGCGAATTCCTTAAACATCATCGTCGCCATCATCATGTTCCTGTTCGGCTCCGGCCCGATCAAGGGCTTCGCCGTCGTCCTGTCGATCGGCATTGCAACCAGCGTGTTCACCGCGGTGACGGTCGTCCGCCTGATGGTCAGCCGCTGGCTGGCGCGCGCGCGGCCGAAGGCGCTGGTGATATGAGGGGACTGCTTTCCCTCCCCTTTAGGGGAGGGGCGAGAGACGCGCATAGCGCGGCCCGGTGGTGGGAAAGCCGCGTGGAGCAACGCTTCCACGCCGACTCCCCCACCCCCGACCCCTCCCCTGAAGGGGAGGGGAGACCCTGGAGGCCCGCCCCATGCCGCTGAAGATCGTTCCCGACAACACCAACATCGGCTTCGTCCGCCTGCGCTATGTCGCCTTCGCGCTGACGCTGCTGTTGACGCTCGGGTCGATCGGGCTGCTGGCGACGCGGGGGCTCAACCTCGGCGTCGATTTCGTCGGCGGGTTGACGATGGAGGTTGCCTTCCCGGCCGCGCCGCCGCTCGACAGGCTGCGGGGCGAGGTGCGGAGCCTGAACGTCGGCGATGTCGCGCTGCAGGAGTTCGGCGGCCCCAAGAACATCCTCATCCGCCTGCCGCTGCCGCCGGGTGACCAGGCGGCGGTGCAGCGCGTCGTCGCCAAGGTGCAGGCCGATCTGAAGTCGAAGTACGGCAACGTCAGCTTCCGCCGCACCGAGAGCGTCAGCGGCAAGGTCAGCCAGGAGCTGATCCGCAAGGGCGCGCTCGCCGTCCTGCTGTCGATGGCGGCCGTCGCGCTGTTCACCTGGTTCCGCTTCGAGTGGCACTTCGGCGTGTCGACCGTCGTCGCGCTGGTCCACGACGTGACGGTGACGCTCGGCTTCTTCGCCCTGACGCAGCTCGAGTTCGACCTGAACGTCGTCGCCGCGATCCTGACGATCATCGGCTATTCGCTGAATGACAAGGTCGTCATCGACGACCGCATCCGCGAGAACCTGCGCAAGTACCGGCAGATGGATATCGGCCCGATAATCGACCTGTCGGTCAACGAGACGCTGCCGCGCACCGTCATGACCAGCCTCGCCATGATCGTCGCGCTGACGTGTATGCTGGTGCTCGGGCCGGGCGTGATCTTCGGCTTCACCGCGGCGATGCTGCTCGGCATCGTGGTGGGCACCTATTCGTCGATCTTCGTCTCGTCGTCGCTGCTGATCACGCTCGGCGTCAAGCCGCGGGCGGAGGCGGTGGTCAAGAAGGCCGGACCTCCGGCCGGCGCGGAACGCATACGCCGCTGAATCCGTTGAGGTTTACGGGTTGAGGGCGGCGCGGCACCGGCGGTGCCCGCCTTGCCGTTCATGTTGCATGGCACAATGTCATGCTGTCGGGCGTTGCCCGCTGCGGACAGGAGGACTGCCATGGAACTGTGGGGCGGCCACGAATGTACCGTCAACCGCGTCGGTGAGACGTTCCGCGACCAGACGCGGCTCACGGGGCACGAAGAACGGCCGGACGACCTCGCGCGCTTCGCCGGCCTCGGCATCCGCCGGCTGCGCTATCCCGTGCTGTGGGAGCGGGTCGCGCCCGACCGGCCTGACGCGCGCGACTGGACGTGGAGCGACGCGCGGCTCGCGGAGATCCGCCGTCTCGGCATGACGCCGATCGTCGGCCTGCTCCACCACGGCAGCGGCCCGGCCTACACCAGCCTCGTCGATGCCGACTTCCCGCGCCTGTTCGCCGGCTACGCCGCCGCGGCCGCCGAGCGCTATCCGTGGGTCGACGACTGGACACCGATCCACGAGCCGCTGACGACGGCGCGGTTCAGCACACTCTACGGCCACTGGTATCCGCACGTCCGGGACGAGCGGCTGTTCTGGATCGCTGTCCTGGGCCAGGTCGAGGCGACGATCGCCGCCATGGCCGCGATCCGGCGCGTCAACCCGAAGGCGCGGCTGGTGCAGACCGAGGACCTCGGCGACATCTACTCGACGCCGCAGCTCGCCGGCCACGCCGAGCACCTGCGCCACCGCCGCTGGATCAGCTGGGACCTGCTCGCCGGCCGCGTCGTCCCCGGCCACGCGCTGTGGGACTATATCGCGCGCTTCGGCCTCGCCGACCGGCTCCGCGCGATCGCCGCCGTGCCGTGCCCGCCCGACGTGATCGGGGTCAACCATTATGTCACCAGCGACCGCTTCCTCGACCACCGCGCCGAGCCGTACGATGCGCCGGTGCCGCCGTCGGGCTATCACGACATCACCGCCGCCCGCGTCCTCGACCCCGCGCCGGCGGGGCTGGCGAGCGTGCTGCGGCAGGCGTGGGCGCGCTACGGCATCCCCCTCGCCGTAACCGAAGCGCACCTCGGCTGCACGCGCGACGAGCAGCTGCGCTGGCTGTGGCAGGCGTGGCAGACGTGCGTCGACCTGACGCGCGACGGCGTCGACGTCCGCGCCGTCACCGCCTGGTCGCTGCTCGGCAGCATCGACTGGAACAGCCTCATCACCGTCGACGCCGGCCACTACGAGTGCGGCGCATTCGACGTCCGCAGCGGCACGCCGCGGCCGACGGCGATCGCCGGCTTGCTGCCGAAGCTGGCCGCGAGCGGCGGGCCGCTGCCGCATCCGGTTGTTGCCGGGCGCGGCTGGTGGCAGCGCGACGACCTCCGCCTCGAACACCGGCCGTTCTTCTGGAGCCGCGAGCGGCAGCCGCGGCGGGTGACGCCGGCGCAG
>JAFARM010000210.1 GCA_019245455.1 Sphingomonadaceae bacterium
GGGGGGTGCTGACTCAGCATGAGCGGGGGTGGTGAGCCGCAGCCGGGGCGTGTCGGCTCGGCGGATGCCCTCCGCCTTGACATGGCGCGGCCAAGCGTGTGTCACCCCGCGTCGTTTCTTGAGACCCGGACGAACTGCCGATGCACGCCTATCGCACCCACAGCTGCGCCGATCTGCGCGGCTCCGACGCCGGCTCGACGGCGCGCCTGTCGGGGTGGGTTCACCGCAAGCGCGACCATGGCGGGGTGCTGTTCGTCGACCTGCGCGACCACTACGGGCTGACGCAAGTGGTGGCGAACACGGGCACGGCGGCGTTCGACGTGCTCGACCGGCTGCGCGTCGAGAGCGTCGTCACCGTGACCGGCGAGGTCGTGGCGCGCGCCGCGGACGCGGTCAACCCGAAGATGGCCACCGGCGAAGTCGAGCTGCGCGCCGCCGAGGTGACGGTGCAGAGCCGCGCCGACGAGCTGCCGCTGCCGGTCGCGGGCGAGGCCGACTACCCGGAGGACATCCGCCTCAAGTACCGTTTCCTCGATCTGCGCCGCGACCGGCTGCACCGCAACATCGTGCTCAGGTCGAACGTCATCGCCTCGCTCCGGCGGCGGATGATCGCGCAGGGCTTCACCGAGTTCCAGACGCCGATCCTGACCGCCTCGTCGCCCGAGGGCGCGCGCGACTTCCTCGTCCCCAGCCGTGTCCACCCGGGCAGGTTCTACGCGCTGCCGCAGGCACCGCAGATGTTCAAGCAGCTGCTGATGGTCGCCGGCTTCGACCGCTATTTCCAGATCGCGCCGTGCTTCCGCGACGAGGACGCGCGCGCCGACCGCTCGCCCGGCGAGTTCTACCAGCTCGATTTCGAGATGAGCTTCGTCACGCAGGACGATGTTTTTGCAGCGATCGAACCGGTGCTGGCGGGCGTGTTCGAGGAGTTCGCCGGCTTCGGCGGACGCAAGCCGTGGACGGTGACCAAGGGTGCGTTCCCGCGCATTCCCTATGCGGAATCGATGCTGAAGTACGGCAACGACAAGCCGGACCTGCGGAACCCGATCGAGATCGTCGACGTGACCGAGCACTTCCGCGGCAGCGGCTTCGGCCGGTTCGCGAGCATGGTCGAGGCGGGCAGCGTCGTCCGCGCCATCCCCGCTCCCGGCGCGGGCACGCGGCCGCGCAGCTTCTTCGACGGCATGAACAGCTGGGCGCAGGGCGAGGGCTGGGCCGGTCTCGGCTACATGAACCTGAAGGACGGCGTCGCCGGAGGCCCCATCGCCAAGAACCACGGCGAGGAAGCGACGGCGAAGCTGGTCGCCGCGCTCGGCCTCGGCCCCGACGACGGCGTCTTCTTCGCCGCCGACACCGCGGCCAAGGCGGCGAAGCTCGCCGGGCTGGCGCGGACGAAGATCGGTGAGGAACTGGGGCTGATCGAGCAGGGCGCGTTCCGCTTCTGCTGGATCGTCGACTTCCCGATGTTCGAATACGACGAGGAGGCGAAGAAGATCGACTTCAGCCACAACCCCTTCTCGATGCCGCAGGGTGAGCTCGAGGCGCTGGAGACGAAGGACCCGCTCGATATCCTCGCCTATCAGTACGACATCGTCTGCAACGGCGTCGAGCTGTCGTCGGGCGCGATCCGCAACCACCGGCCCGAGATCATGTACAAGGCCTTCGAGATCGCCGGCTATTCGCGCGAGGCTGTCGACCGCGACTTCGCCGGCATGATCAACGCCTTCAAGTTCGGTGCCCCGCCCCACGGCGGCTCGGCCCCGGGCGTCGACCGGATCGTCATGCTGCTCGCCGACGAGCCGAACATCCGCGAGGTCGTCACCTTCCCGATGACGCAGAAGGCCGAGGACCTGATGATGAACGCGCCGAGCGTGGTGACGCCGAAGCAGCTGCGGGAGCTGCATATCCGGGTGGTGGAATAACCTCTCCCGCTTGCGGGAGAGGCGACTCGCGCGGCAGCGCGGCGGGTGAGGGTGTACCTCAAGCCTGTAAGCGGAGACGGGGGCCGAGACAGACCCTTACACCCTCACCCGGGCCGCGCCTGCAGGCGCGTCTCTCGCCTCTCCCGCAAGCGGGAGAGGAGTGGTAGGCGGGGTGGATGAGCAAGCTCCGTCTCAAGGACTTCGAAGACGCACCCGAAGTCAAGCGCCACGACTATGAGGCGAAGCTGGTCGCCCTCCAGCACAAGCTCGAGCTGATCCAGGCCGCCTATATTACGCAGGGGCTGCGCGGCATCGTCGCCGTCGAGGGGTGGGACGCGAGCGGCAAGGGCGGGTTGATCCGGCGGCTGACGGCAACGCTCGACCCGCGCTTCACTCACGTCTGGCCGATCGGCGCGCCGACACGGGAGGAGGCGGAGCACCATTTCCTGTGGCGATTCTGGCGGCGGCTGCCGGCGCGGCGGGAGATCGCCGTGTTCGATCGCACTTGGTACGGCAGGGTTCTCGTCGAACGCGTCGACAAGCTGACGCCGAAGCCCGACTGGAAGCGCGGCTATGACGAGATCAACGACTTCGAGGCGCTGCAGGTCGCCGACGGGGTGCGGCTGGTCAAGCTGTTCCTCCACATCACGCGACACGAGCAGGACAAGCGCCTGCGCGAGCGGCTGGAGACGCCGTGGAAGCGGTGGAAGACGGGGCTCGAGGACTATCACAATCGCGAACGCCGCGACGCCTATACAGAGGCTTACGAGGATATGTTCGACCGCTGCAACGGCGTGCCGTGGACGGTGATCGCCGCCGACGACAAGAAGGCGGCGCGGCTGGCCGGCCTCGAAGCGGCGATCGAGGGTCTGGGCAGGGGGATCGACCTGACCTATCCGCCAGTCGACCCGGAACTGCGCGCGGTGGCGGAGAAGGCGCTGGGGGTCAGGCTGGACGTGTAGCCCCCTCTCCCGCTTGCGGGAGAGGCGAGAGACGCGCCTGCAGGCGTGGCCCGGGTGAGGGTGTGAGGGTTTGTCTCGCGCTCACGTCGCCACCGGCAGGCCGGGGGTACACCCTCACCCGCCGCGCTGCCGCGCGAGTCGCCTCTCCCGCAAGCGGGAGAGGGGGCCTTCGTAGCGATCGAGAGTCTAGCCCGGCGTCCGCTTGCCGAGATACGCGCTCAGCCGGTTCACCGCCGGCATCGTCGCGGTCGCCGGGTGGAGGATGTCGTACACCACCGCGTTCGCCAGCACCCGCTGAACATAGTCGCGCGTCTCCGAAAACGGGATCAGCTCGACCCAATCGACGAGGTCGGCTCCGGGCAGGCGGGGATCGCCGTTCATCGCGATGAAGCGGCGGACGTTCCCCGGCCCGGCGTTGTAGGCGGCGACCGCCAGCAGGTGCGATCCGCCGAGGTTGTCGCGGATGCGCGCGTAATAGGCCGAGCCGAGCGTGACGTTGAACACCGAATCGTCGGTCAGCCGGCTCGTCGCATAGGGTAGGCCGAGCTTCGCCGCCTGCTCGGCGGCGGTAACGGGGAGCAGCTGCATCAGCCCGCGCGCGTTCGCGCCGCTGACCGCCATCCGGTCGAACTGCGTCTCCTGCCGGCTGATCGCGTGGATCATCGTCCACGACGACGCCAGCTCGGGCGGCAGGGTGAGCATCGGGTAGGCGGCGTCGACCAGCGCC
>JAFARM010000244.1 GCA_019245455.1 Sphingomonadaceae bacterium
TCGGCGGCATCGCGCTGATCGTCGTGTTCGGCATCTTCGTCGCCGCCGACCCGCGCCTCTACGAGCGCGGCGTCGAGTGGCTGACGCCCGAGCCGAAGCGTGCCGCGCTCAAGGAGACGTTGGAGGCGATGGCGGCGATGCTGCGCCGCTGGGTGGGCGGCCGGCTGGTGCTGATGCTGTTCGAGGGCACGGTGACCTTCCTTGGCCTCAGTCTGACGGGCACGCCGCTGCCGCTGCTGCTCGGCCTCGTCAGCGGGCTGCTCGCCTTCATCCCCAACTTGGGCGCGATCGTCAGCGGCGTGCTCGTCGTCGCGGTCGGCTTCTCGGCGGGAACGACGACCGGGGTCGAGGCCGCCGGCGTCTACCTGTTCGTCCAGTTCGCCGACCAGTTCGTCAGCCCGCTGATCGAGAAGCGCGCCGTCGATCTCGCCCCGGCGGTCGTGCTGGCGGCGCAGTTGATCTTCGGCGTGCTGTTCGGCATCATGGGGCTGATCCTCGCCGATCCGGCCGTCGCGCTGGTCAAGGTGGCACTGGCGCCCCGCGCGACCGCCGGCTAGAGCCACCCCGTCGGGGACGGGGGTGCGGATGCGGAATGCGGTGATCGTCGCGGCGCTGCTCGCCGCCACTCCCGTCGCGGCGCAGAAGACGCCGACGCCCGACGTCATGGCCGGGGTCGACCCGTCCGCCGTCGGCCCCGACCTGATCGCCGGGCGCTTCGCCCTCCACGCCCAAGCGACCTTCGTCGCGCAAGGCAACACGCCGTTTCGGGCGCCTTACGACGGGCCTAACAGCCTGAACGGCGACGGCCAGTTCCGCGAAACGGCCGACATCACCCTCTACGGCGGCGTCCGCCTGTGGAAGGGTTTCGAGGCTTGGGCCAACGGCGAGGCCGACCAGGGGTTCGGCCTCCGCAACACGCTGGGCGCAGCCGGCTTCCCGTCGGCGGAGGCGTACAAGGTCGGCAAGGGCACGCCGTACATCCGGCTGCAGCGCCTGTTCTTCCGCCAGACGATTGATCTCGGCGGCGACGCCGACCCGGCGCAGCGCGATCTCAACCAGCTCGCCGTGCCGCGCACCGCCAACCGGCTGACGCTGACGGTCGGCAAGTTCAGCGTCGGCGACATCTTCGACACCAACACCTATGCCCACGACCCGCGCAACGACTTCCTCAACTGGACGACGATCGACCTCGGCACCTTCGACTATGCCGCCGACGCGTGGGGCTACACCTATGGCGGCGCGGCCGAACTGACGCTCGGCAAGTGGACGGGGCGCGCCGGACTGTTCAACCTGTCGCAGGTGCCCAACAGCGCCGACCTCGAGACGCACTTCCGCCAGTACCAGGTCGACCTGGAGGTCGAGCGGCGGATCTCCTTCCGCGGCCACCCCGGTGCGATCCGCGTGACGGGCTGGTTCAGCCACGGCAATTTCGCCCGCCTCGATGACGCCGTCGCCTATGGCCGCGCCAATGGCACGCCGCCGCAGCTGGCGCCCGTTCGGCGCTTCCGCGACCGCAAGGGCATCGGCGTCGACGCCGAGCAGGAGGTCGCCGACAACATTGGCGTCTTCTTCCGCGCCGGCGTCGGCGACGGCGACAGCGAGGTCGTCGAGTTCACCGACGCCGACAGCAGCGTGTCGGGCGGCGCGCGGATCAAGGGCAAGGCGTGGGGGCGCGGCGGTGACGAGGCCGGCATCGCGCTGATCGCCAACGACATCTCGGCGGCGCGCAAGCGCTTCCTCGACGCCGGCGGCCTCGGCCTGCTGATCGGCGACGGCCGCCTGCCCCATTTGGGTCCGGAGCTGATCGGCGAGGCCTATTACGACGTGACGGTCGTCGGCCCGTTGCACCTCACCGCCGACGCGCAGCTGATCGTCAACCCCGCCTACAACCGCGACCGCGGCCCGGTCCCGGTGTTCGGCATCCGGGCGCACGTGCAGTATTGAGGCGCGGTGGAGGCCTTCCCTCCCGCTTGCGGGAGGGGCCCCGGGGGTGGGAGGTCAGTGCGGCCCGGC
>JAFARM010000341.1 GCA_019245455.1 Sphingomonadaceae bacterium
CGCGTGCGCCGCGTCGTCGGCGTAGGCGGCGGCGACGCGGGCGAACAGGTCCTGGAACGACTCGCCGGGCAGCAGGTAGCGGTCGGACAGCGTCTCGCGGCCGAAGTCGGTCAGCAGCGCGTCGCGGCTGCGGTCGACGGTGACCGGAAAGGCCCAGGGCAGGATCGTCGTCGACGGCCGCGGCTCGGCCTTGGCCGGCGTCCGCGGCGGCGCGGCGTCGACACGCGCCTCCGCCTCGGCCGGCCGCTCCATCACGCTTGCGTCGCTGAACGTCATCGCTGCTCCACCTTCCCCTATCGCCGCCGACACTTCCCCGATCCGGCGCGCGAGGCAATGTTCTATTTACGTTCTCCCGGCTTGGGGAGCGGTCGCGGCGGCGCGGAAGCCTCGTTCCGCCACCATTCCTAGTGTCCGCCCCCGGATCACCGGCTACAAATAGTGCCCGAACCGATCGGCGGCACAAGCGAAATATGGTGTCGCAGGGGCACCCAAGCAAGGTCAACGGCTTGGCCGGGACGGCTCACGGCGAAGCGCACGAGGGGCGGCTGGCGCTGCCGGGGAAGCCCGTCAGCGCCGCCGAATCGCGCCGCGGGCAAGCGCCGCCTCGACGGCGGTGAAGGCCGACTCGGCAGCCGGCGGCGCGGGCTCGGCGACCCCAGTGGCGACGAAGGCAACCCCTGTCTCGCGCGCGCGGTCGAGCCACAGGCCGGAGCGGACGTGGAACGCTTCCCCGGCGTGGCCGTCGCGCGGTCGGCCGTCGCCGAACAGGTCGTCGCGGCAGCCCGGCACGATGCCGATCAACTGCTCGCCCAGGCCATAGGCGCAGTAGAGGCCGTCCTCGCTGTCGCCGTTGTGCCCGTCGAAGCGCCACAGCGGCGCGCGCATCGCCGCCACCGTTTCGGGCCGCAGCAGCCGGACGCCGTCGACCGCGCCGTCGCCAAGCAGCAGCTGCCCGACCCTCGCCAGGCCGGTCATGGCGATGCGCAGGCCGCCCTGCGGGCTGAACACCGCGCCGTTGCTGCCGGGGACGTAGGTGTCGAGGTCGCAGCGCGCGGGATCGGCGCGATTGACCCCCGCGCAGTCGGGCCGCCGCCCGCCGAGGTCGTCCTTGACCGGCACGCCCTTGTCGTCGGTCAGCACCGCCGCCCGCGCCACCGCGGCGTCGCTGCACGTCGCCCAGTTGAAGCAGGCGTCGAGCTTCAGCGGGTCGAGTACGAGGCGCGCCATCAGCCGGTCGAAGCGTTCGTGCGTCGCCGCCTCCATGACGGTGGCGACGACGGGGAAGTTGAAGTTGGTGTAGTGGAACCAGCTGCCCGGTGCGTGGCCGCTCCAGTTGCCGGGGCCGATCGCCTCGCGCAGGCTGCGCCCGAGCGGCACGGCATAGTCGTCGCCCTGGTCGATCAGGCCCGATCGGTGCGACAGCAGCAGGCGCAGCGTGATCGGCGTGGCCGGGAAGGCCGGGTTGCGCAGCCGCCAGCCGAGATAGTCCGACACGTCGCGGTCGAGGTCGAGCGTGCCGCCCTCGACCAGCCGCAGGACGCCGATCGCGGTGATCAGCTTCGACACGCTGGCGACGCGGACGAGCGTGTCGGGGGTGAAGGCGCGGCCGGGCGCGGCCTGCCCGACGGCGGCGCGGGCGGTGATCCCTGACGTGGTGAAGGCGACCCGCGCTTCGCCGCCGGGCATTGGCGGCAGGGGACGCGTGGCGCAGGCCGCGAGCATCGCGACGGCGCTTGACAGCGGGAGCGACTTAGCTAAGTTTCTGACCAAGGAGGCCCGCCATGACGATCGTCAATATGCTTGAAGCCAAGACGAACCTGTCACGCCTGATCGCCGAAGTCGAGGCGGGCGGCGAGGTCGTCATCGCCCGGCACAACAAGCCGGTGGTGCGGCTCGTGGCGGTCGACGCTTCCTCGGCCGTCGCGGCACCGGCGGGCGTCGCCGAACCGGCGTCGGCGTGGGCGGCACCCGCTCCGGCGAAGTGGCGCGTCCCAGGCCGGCTCGCGGCCAAGCCGGACGAGAAGGGATACAAGCGCCAGCCCGGGACGATGAAGGGGCTGATCGAGTGGGACGACCGCTTCAACGATCCATTGCCCGACGACGAGTTGCGCCTGTGGAACGGAGAGGGCGATTGAGGGCGCTGCTCGACACGCACGCCCTCATCTGGTGGATCCTCGACAAGCCCGAGCTGCCGCGCCGCGTCCGTCACCGCATCGGCCAGTGCGACCAGGTCTTCGTCAGCGCGGTATCGGCCATGGAGGTCTGCACCAAGCATCGCATCGGCAAGCTTCCCGAGGCGGCGCTCCTGGCGAAGGAGTTCGGCCCGCGAGTGGCGATCGCCGGGCTGATCGAGCTGCCGCTGTCGGCGCGGCACGCGCAACTGGCCGGCAATCTCAACATCGCCGCCAAGGACCCTTTCGACCGGATGCTGATCGCGCAGTCGCTGCTCGAGGGCCTGCCGCTGGTCTCGAATGAAGCCAGCTTCGACCATTTCGGCGTCAGTCGCCTCTGGTAGCCTCGCAAGTCCGGTAGGTTCACCCCGGCCCGACGCGGAAGACGCACAACTTGTTGCCGTCGGGATCGCGGAAATAGGCGGCATAGAACGCCTGCGGCCCCTCCTCGCCGCGGAGGCCGGCCGCTCCTTCGTCGGCCCCGCCGAGCGCGAGCGCCTTGGCATGGACCGCGTCGACCAGCGCGCGGGTGTCGACGACGAGCGCCACCATCGTGCCGTTGCCAACCGTCGCCGGCTGCCCGTCGAACGGCGGTCCGACGGCGATCATCGGCTTCGTCCAGTCGACCCCGTACGCCGTCGCGCCGCCGGGGAACTCCATCATCCGTCCGGCACCGATCGGACTCAGCAGGCCGTCGTAGAAGGCGCGGGCGCGGTCGATGTCGTTGGTACCGATATTGACGTAGCCGATCATTCCGCCTTCCCTCCGAAGCCGGCGGCCGACAGTTCCGCCGCCATCGTCAGGATGTCGACCGGCCGGTACGGCTTGCGCACGAAGCGCCCGCCCGGCACGACGTCGATCGCGTCGCCGGGAAAGCCGCTGGCATAAATCACCGGCAGGTGCGGGTGGAGCTCGCGCGCGCGCCGGGCGATGCGCCAGCCGTCGAGCGTGCCGGGCAGGCGGATGTCGGTGAACAGCAGGTCGACGGCATCGCTGCCGAGATGGCCGAGCGCCGCCTCCCCGGTCGCGGCCTCGAGCACGCGATAGCCGGCCTCGGCGAACTCGGTGGTGGCGATCTCGCGCACCAGGTCTTCGTCCTCGACGATGAGCACGGTCGGCATGGGCGCGCTCATAGCAGAGGCGCGGCCTGCGGCAAGACGATCCGGATCGTCGTCCCCTGCCCCGGCGCGCTGTCGATGGCGACTGTGCCGCCCGACTGGCGGACGAAGCCGTAGACCTGGCTGAGGCCGAGTCCCGTCCCCTGCCCCACCTCCTTGGTGGTGAAGAACGGCTCGAAGGCGCGGGCACGGGTCGCCTCGTCCATGCCGGCGCCGGTGTCGGCGACCTCGAGCACCGCGCCCTGGTCCGACGCGGCGGTGCGGACGGCGATCGTGCCGCCGCCCGGCATGGCGTCGCGGGCGTTGACGATCAGGTTGAGCAGCGCGTTCTCGGTCTGGTTGGCGTCGACGCGCACCGGCAGCGGTGCCGCCGCGAGGTCGAGCGTCAGGCGGACGCCGGCGGGCAGCGCCGGAGCGGCGAGCCGCTCGACGTTCCTGGCGAGGCGGTTGAGATCGTGCTCGGCCGTTTCGAGCGGCTGGCGCCGGGCAAAGGCGAGCAGCTGCCCGGTCAGCGCCGCCGCCCGCTCGACACCCGTGGCGGCGCTCGCCAGCGGCCGCGCCAGCCGCGCGTCGCCCTCGGTCAGGCGCTGGACGCGGTCGAGGTTGGCCATGACGATCGTCAGCAGGTTATTGAAGTCGTGGGCGATGCCGCCGGTCAGCTGGCCGACCGCCTCCATCTTCTGCGACTGGCGGAGCAGATCCTCGGCGCGCTCGCGCTCGGCCGTCTCGCGGCGCAGCGCGGCGAGCGCGGCGTCGCGCTCGGCGATCCGCAGCGACAGGTCGTCGTTGACCCGCTGCAGCTGCGCCGGCGACGGCAGCGCGATGGCGCGCGGCAGCAGCGGCCACAGCGCCGCCGCCGTCGCCACCGACACCGCCGCCGTCGCCGCCTTGACCAGCCCCTCGATGCCATAATCGGGGTGCCACAGGGTCCAGATCGACAGGAAGTGCGTGGTGCCGCACGCCATGATGAAGGCGGCGAACATCCACACCACCCAGCCGAAGGCGACGTCGCGCCGCCGGGTCAGGAAATAGGCGATGGCGACGGGGATCGAGTAGTAGGCGACGCCGATCAGCGCGTCGGAGACGACGTGCGTCCAGATCAGGGCCGGATCCCACAGCAGGCAGAACCCGTGCGGGGCCAGGCCGCGTTCTCCGAGCAGCCGCTGGAAATAGCCCAACATTCGCGCCTCCCGATGCCGCACCGTAGCGCCGGGCGAACCGCAGACAAGCGGAAGCACGACGGTTTCACGATCGCCGCCAGGCCCTTGCGTCGATGACGATAGCGGGCGATAACCTTAATACGGCGCAGTAATAACATTAGGGGGAAAGTAATGAGCGTTAAAGCGTCTTTAATGTTTGCTCTTGCCTTCGCCGGCTCGGCCGCCCACGCCATTGGCGTCGCCCCGCTGCCGCCGACGACCGGGCCGACCAACGCGTATTGGTCATGGATCGACGGAGCCAACGGCCAGGGGCTGGGCGGCACGGGCATGAGCGGCACCGACGCCGCCCGCCATATGAGCGCCGACGGCCGCTTTACGACACAGGTCGCGACCGGCCCGGTGCCGTATGTCTTCGCCGATATGCGCAGCGGCGGGCGGGGCAATAGTTCGGGCGTCGCCAACCTGTCGTACGGCTTCGCGCTGCTGTTCGACGACGCGTCGACGGCGGCGGCGATCAGCCAGCTGATCGCGTCGGGGTGGGGCGGCTACGGCTTCGGCATCGACGTGTTCGGCAACGGGTTCCTGCGCGCGTCCGGCACGGTGACCTCGTCGGCCCGCCTCGACGGCGGTCTCGGCCCGTCGAGCTTCACCCGCGCGTGCATCGGCGGCCCCGTCGCGTCGCAGTGCGGCGCGTTCACCTTCACCTCGGGCGCGGCGCTGCGATCGACGGCCAACCCGTTCTACTTCAGCGGCCGTATCAACTTGTCGATCAGCGAGCTGTTCAGCCCGACGGCGCGCGGCCACGGCTCGGGCTGGCTCGACCCGACGATCAGCCTCGACCCCCGCTTCGGCATCGCCGCGTCGCACTATCAGCTGCTCCTCAGCCCGAACGCGGCGAACGGCAGCGGCGTGATCAACCCCTACAGCCCGACCCCGGAGCCGGCGACGTGGGCGCTGATGGTCGCGGGCTTCGGCTTTGTCGGCGCGGCGCTGCGCCGACGGCCGGTACCGGCCTGACGCGGCACTGGAACGAAACGCGGCCATCGCCCATATTGCGGCGATGGTCGCCATCCCCATCCGCACCAGCCTCGCCGAACCGACGCGCGAGGCGCCGTTCGTCCCCCACCGCCCGGCACGGCCGGAGAAGAGCGAGGGCGGCAAGCGCTTCCGCCTCGTCACCGACTATATGGCCGCCGGCGATCAGCCGCAGGCGATCGCCGAGCTCGTCGCCCAGGCCGAGGCGGGCGAGCGCGACCAGGTGCTGCTCGGCGTCACCGGCAGCGGCAAGACCTTCACCGCCGCCAAGGTCATCGAGGCGGTGCAGCGCCCGGCGCTGATCCTCGCGCCGAACAAGATCCTCGCCGCCCAGCTGTACGGCGAGTTCAAGAGCTTCTTCCCCGACAACGCCGTCGAATACTTCGTCAGCTACTATGATTACTACCAGCCCGAGGCCTATGTGCCGCGGTCGGACACGTATATTGAGAAAGAGTCGAGCGTGAACGAGGCGATCGACCGGATGCGCCACTCGGCGACCCGCTCGCTCCTCGAACGCGACGACGTCATCATCGTCGCGTCGGTCAGCTGCCTGTACGGCATCGGCTCGGTCGAGACGTACAGCGCCATGACCTTCAGCCTGAAGAAGGGCCAGACCGCCGACCGGCAGGAGATCGTCCGCAAGCTCGTCGCCCTCCAGTACAAGCGCAACGACCAGGCCTTCGCCCGCGGCAACTTCCGCGTCCGCGGCGACTCGCTCGAGCTGTTCCCCTCGCACTATGAGGACTCGGCGTGGCGCCTGTCCTTCTTCGGCGACGAGATCGAGGCGATCGTCGAGTTCGATCCGCTGACCGGCAAGAAGGTCGCCGGCCTCGACAGCATCAAGGTCTACGCCAACTCGCACTACGTCACGCCGGGACCCACGCTGAAGCAGGCGACCGAGGCGATCCGCCACGAACTATCCGCGCGGCTGAAGGAGATGCACGCGGAAGGGAAACTGCTGGAGGCGCAGCGGCTCGAGCAGCGAACCAATTTCGACCTCGAGATGATCGCCGCCACCGGATCGTGCGCGGGCATCGAGAACTACAGCCGCTTCCTCACCGGCCGCCTGCCCGGCGAGCCGCCGCCGACTTTGTTCGAATACCTCCCCGAGAACGCCCTGCTGTTCGTTGACGAGAGCCACGTCACCGTGCCGCAGATCGGCGGCATGAGCCGCGGCGACCACCGGCGGAAGCTGACGCTCGCCGAATACGGCTTCCGCCTGCCGAGCTGCATCGACAACCGCCCGCTGCGCTTCGAGGAGTGGGAGGCGATGCGCCCGCAGACGGTTTTCGTCAGCGCCACGCCCGGCCCGTGGGAGGTGGCGCAGACCGGCGGCGTCTTCGTCGAGCAGGTGATCCGTCCGACCGGCCTGATCGACCCGCCGGTCGACATCCGCCCGGTCGAGGACCAGGTCGAGGACTGCATCGCCGAGGCCCGCGCCACCGCCGAGCTCGGCTACCGCACGCTCGTCACGACGCTGACCAAGCGCATGGCCGAGGATCTGACCGAGTTCATGCACGAGGCGGGCCTGCGCGTCCGCTATATGCACAGCGATGTGGAGACGCTGGAGCGCATCGAGCTGATCCGCGACCTCAGGCTCGGCGTCTACGACGTGCTGGTCGGCATCAACCTGCTGCGCGAAGGCCTTGATATTCCAGAGTGCGGACTGGTCGCCATCCTCGACGCCGACAAGGAGGGCTTCCTGCGCTCGGAGACCAGCCTGATCCAGACCATCGGCCGCGCCGCCCGCAACGTCGACGGCAAGGTCATCCTCTACGCCGACCACGAGACCGGCTCGATGCAGCGCGCCATGGCCGAGACCAATCGCCGCCGCGCCAAGCAAGAAGCCTATAACAAGGAACACGGCATCACCCCCGCC
>JAFARM010000360.1 GCA_019245455.1 Sphingomonadaceae bacterium
GACGTCGATGCCCTTCCAGTTCCAGTCCTGCAGATTGACCTGCCGCGGCCCGTCCTGGTGGTAGCCGGCGATGACCAGCCGCCCGCCGGTGGCCACAAGCGCGCTGGCGAGGTCGAGCGGCCACGCCTTGCCGACCGCCTCGATCACGCGCGTGCACATCGCGCCGCCGGTCAGATCGCGGACACGCTCGATGATCGCCCAGTGGTCGTCCATCGGGATGGTCTCGGCCGCGCCGAAGTCGCGGGCGAGCGCCAGCGACTCCGCCCGCCGTGAGATGGCGATGACGCGCGCGCCCGCATCGGTCGCCAGCTTCGTCAGCACCGCGCCGAGGAAACCGATGCCGACGATGGCCACCGTCTGCCCAGCGTGGATGTCGCTCCGCCGGAAGATGTTGAAGGCGCACCCCAGCGGTTCGCCGGGGAAGGGGCCGGTGAGCGCGGGCGGCAGCGGCACGGCGGCGGCGGCAGGAACGACGTCGTACTCGGCGAAGCTCGCCCCGCCGAGGAAGGCGACGCGCGTCCCCGGCGTCACGTCGACCCCCTCGCCGACAGCGTCGACGACGCCCCAGCCCTCGTGGCCAAGCCCGCCGGGCGCACCGGGGTAAGTCAGCCACTCGAGGCCCGCCCACGGCTCGAGGTTCGACGCGCAGACGCCGCAGCCCTCGACCCGCACGCGCACCTCGCCCGGTCCCGGCTGCGGCACCGGCACCTCCGTAATCTCGATCCGCCCCGGCGCGGCGAGTACCGCCGCGCGCATCGTCGTTGGCGCGGGCGACTGCGCCATGCTCCCGGACGCCCCCTGCTCGACGCCCAGCATCACGCCGCCTGCGCCGCGGCCAGGTGCAGCGGCACGCCGATCTCCTCGGCGAACCAGCGCGCCGTGTGGGCGAGGCCGGTATCGACCGCGACCTTGGGGCTCCAGCCGAGCAGGGCCCTGGCGCGAGCGATATCCGGACGCCGCCGCCGCGGGTCGTCGACCGGCAGCGGCCGGTGGACCACCGTCACCTCGCGCCCGACGATGCGGCGGACCCGCTGGACGAGCTCGTTGACCGTGATCTCGACCGGATTGCCGATGTTGATCGGCTCGCTGCCGTCGATGTCCGCCTCCATCATCCGCATCAGCCCGTCGACCGTGTCGCTGACATAGCAGAAGCTGCGCGTCTGGCTGCCGTCGCCGTAGATCGTCACCGGCCGGTCCGCCAGCGCCTGGCAGATCAGGTTCGACACGACCCGCCCGTCGTCGGGGTCCATGTTCGGGCCATAGGTGTTGAACAGCCGCGCGACGCGGACCTCGGCGCGACCGCTGCGGCCATAGTCGAAGGCCAATGTCTCGGCGGCGCGCTTGCCCTCGTCGTAGCAGGCGCGCGGGCCGGTGCAGCTGACCGAACCGCGATACTCCTCCTGCTGCGGATGGACCTCGGGGTCGCCATAGACCTCGCTGGTCGAGGTCAGCAGGAAGCGCGCACCCGCCGCCTCGGCGAGGCGCAGCAGGTGGTGGGTGCCGACGACGCTCGTCAGCAGGGTGTGCTCGGGGTCGGCCTGGTAGTGCGGCGGCGAGGCGGGGCAGGCGAGGTTGTAGATGCGGTCGATCCGCGCCGTCCGCTCGGTGATTGCGGCGGGAAGCGGCTGGACGACATCGGCACGGACGAAGGTGAAGCCCGGCCGCCCCTCGAGCGCGCGCAGGTTCGACGCCCGCGCCGTCTGCAGGTTGTCGAGGCAGATGATCTCGCAACCCTTGTCGAGCAGCGCCCGGCACAGGTGCGAGCCGATGAAGCCCGCGCCGCCGGCGACGACGGTGATGGCGGCGCTGCCGCCGGGGACGGTGATGGCGGCGCTGCCGCCGGGGACGGTGATGGCGGCTCCGCCGCCGGGGACGGTGATGCCGCCCATGCTCGTCTCCTTACGCTTACTCATGCTGTTGCCGCCTCCGGCACGCGGACGGCGGCGAGGTGTCCCTCGAGCTCGGCCGCGCGGTGGGCGGCCGTGTGACCGGCGAGCACCCGCGCCCGTGCCGCCGCGCCGATGGCCTCGCCGTCGCGGGACAGGGCGGCGATCACGTCCTCCTTGGTGCGGGCCAGCACGATCTCGCGGCCGGGCGCGAACAGGTCGTCGATCCCGTCCCAGATGTCGGACACGATCGGCGTGCCGCACGCGGCGGCCTCGAATAGGCGGACCGAGGGCGACCAGCCGGCGGCGATCATGTCGGCGCGCGT
>JAFARM010000204.1 GCA_019245455.1 Sphingomonadaceae bacterium
GTGTTCTGCAACCGCGGATGCTTCTCCGTCAGCCGGTCGAAGCGCTCGACGAGCGTCGCCCAGGCCTCGATGATCGCAGGCGGCGGATCACCCCAAGAGCCGGTGTCGCGCTTGCCGCGCCCGACCGAGCGGCCGTGCGGAACAGCCTGCTCGATGGCCGAACGGCTGTTCTCGAGATTATCCGGAAGGTCACTCGCCATCAGCGACGTGCGCGCCGCCATCATGCCGCAGCCGATGTCCACGCCGACCGCGGCCGGAATGACCGCGCCCTTGGTCGGGATCACCGAACCGACGGTCGCACCGATGCCGATGTGGACGTCAGGCATGACCGCGACGTGCTTGAACACGAACGGCATCTGCGCCGCGCGGGTAAGCTGGCTGCGTGCGCCGTCTTCGACCGGTACACCGCGGGTCCACATCTTGATCGGCACGCCGCCTTCGACGTGCTGGTAGTCGAACATTGCCTCGGTCATCGCGACCTCCCTTGGTTCATCATGGTGCCGGCGACGAGCAGTGACGAGACATTTCCCCTGAGCTATCCGGTCTCCCGGAGGCGGAGTTGGACCGCCGACCTGCTGCCTTGCGGCAGGCGCTCTGACCTGTAGTCCCGCCGGCATTCGCCGACTTAAACTTTGGTGCTGGCGACGAGTCTTGGCGGGACGGCCCGGATTGCTCCGGCGCGGATTCGAACCGCTTGGCCTTTCGGCCTCCACCGATGTAGTCCCGCCGGCATTCGCCAGCTTCGATGTGGTCATGGCGACGAGTTAATGGACGGACATCCCTGTTCTACCGTTGAACTACGCACCGACAATGCCGGTGCGGCGGGACTCGAACCCGCATCTGGGGCGTGACAGGCCATGTAGTCCGTCAGGCATTCGCCATGATTATCTCGTCCACGGCGACGAGTTGGTAGTGAAACAGCCTCATGCTCTACCCAACTGAGCTACTCGGCCAAAGCCGAGGGCGGATTCGAACCGCCGACCCTGAAGTCCGTGTAGTTCCACTGGCATTCGCCGTGCGGTGTGCGCGGGGTCGTGGCGACGAGGAACGGTGAGACGGCGGTCCTTAAGCTACGTTCCAGCGGCGGGACTCGAACCCGCATCTCCCATCTCGCCTCGCGGCTTTCCGGGCGCTCTACTCGTCGGACCTGTCTGCGGAGGATGTAGTCCCACCAGCATTCGCCACGACCCTGTTCTTCATACCTCCTGTTGCTTGATGATCTCGACCCAGTCGCGGGTTTCGCCCGAAGCGAAACGTGCAATCGTGTCGAACACGGCGTCGGAGAAGCCCCCGACGTTGAGGATGTCAGCCCGGCCCTGCGCCTGCGTCGTGCCGTACGGCTGGATGTCGATGCAGACGAGCCTAGCGTCGGGATTGCGGCGCTTCAGCCTGTTCCACTCCTCCATCGTCGCCGTCGACCCGCGCCGGGTGGCATCGACCCAGGACTGGTTATCCGAGACAATGACCACCAGGTCGACCGCCGCCCGCTCCGCATTCAGCATCGCCAGCGGCGCCGAGACGTTGGTCCCGCCGCCACCGACCGCCGCCAGCTTCGCCGCGTTGACGGCGACACGGGCATTGCGCTCAAGCTTCAGCCTTACGACCGTCTGTTCGAACGGCAGGACGCGCGCATCGCGGTTGCTCCGCAGCATCGCCGCCGCGACCAGGGCCGCGACATCGATACACCGGACCTTCGACGAGGCGCCCTTGCGGTAGCCCGTCGCCGGTGAACCCATCGACCCCGACACGTCGGGGCAGACGACGATCCGTCCCGGTACCTTCGGCACGCCGCGGAGCGACAGCTCCAGCGCCGCCTCCAGCGCCGCCTGGACCTTGAGCGGCACGCCGTCGCTCGCTTGCCCGAGCGCCACCATGAGCTGGTAGGGTAAAGGCCGAACGGCTCGAAGCGCGTCGCGATCGGTCAGGCGAGCAACGACCAAGTCGGTGACCCCGTCCACGTCGTAGGCACCCTTGCGGGCCAGCGTGTTCAGGTTCATCCGAAGCGCCTGCCACCCGATCCGCCCGGCGAGCTCGCCCCACTGTGCCGCGGTCAGCGGGCACTGGGTGAGCCATTCGAAGGGCACCGGCGGCAGCGGCAGCGTGCCGTCCGCCTTCCACGCTTCGAACGCGACGATCTCGGCGGGCAGTGCGGCGACGTCGTAGGGACGCCCGATCAGCCAACCATAGAAGGCCTTCCGCGCGGCATCGGCCGGCTTGGGGTGGACCATCCGGACGACATCGGCGAGGCTCGGATCGTTGCCCGTCGCTGCGCTCATCAGCTGTGCCAGTGACGCCTGCTCCAGCCACTGCTGAACCAGCCGCTTCGGACGCGTGCCGAGCGAGGTCCGCCCGATCTGCCCGGAGCGCATGATCTGCACGAAGGTGCGCAGCATCCGCCCGTTGTCGATCACGCGTCCGAACACTGACACCGCCAGATCCGGCTCGGCGATGGTGAGGTACGCCGCCAGCAACGCCGGCACGTCCTTCATCGCTGCCGACTTGCGCGAGTAGATCGTCGCCTGCGCAACGAAATACGGATCGGCAGCCTTAGCCGCATCCAGCACATCGGCGAGCTGCATCTCGGCAGCGCCGTAGAACGTGTCGGACAGCGTACCCGTCGCCGCCAACTGCGCCAGCTTGGCCTCCGGACCATAAGCATAGGCCGGGGCACCCTCCCGGTTGCGGGTGTCGGCCTGCGGCAACAGCTTGGCGACAGCGCTAGCGAAAGGACCTTTGTTGGCCATCGTCCAACTCCTTCAACTGGTCAGGGTGGCAGGATACGAACCTGCGACCCCCGGCTTCCAAGGCCGGTGCTCTGCGCAGCCTGAGCTACACCCTGCTGATCTTTTGGGGCGGCTGGCCCATTCCAGCCGCCCCGAACCATTCCGCTATCGGGAAGGCCGAAATATCGCCCGCCCGATATAAGACGCTGTGCAGGAGGCGTGCCAAGCCGGCTGCTGTGGGAATGTGATAATCACAACAAGTTGTTTTCATTCACTTGCTGAGCGCGTTCACCAACACGGAGGATCGATCGCGCACGGGTGCTTCGCTATAGCCCCAGCTAGTATCTTAGATTATCAGCTAGGCAATGAAGCCGCTATGCGTCATTGGATTCCTCGGGTCGACACTCGACGCAAGCAAGTTCGGTCCCTCCCGATGGAGCAAGTGGCGGCCTTCGGTCGGCCTCACCATGCATCAGGATCTGCGGGTCGATCGCTTCATCCTGCTTCACGGGTCGCCGCACCGCCGCCTTGCCGAGTATATCGCAGAGGACATCGCTTCGGTGTCGCCGGAGACGGCCGTCGAGATGCGGCTGCTGGACTTCAAGGACGCTTGGGATTTCGAGGAAGTCTACGGAAAGCTGCTCGATTTCGCGCGTGCTGAGCCGTTCGATCCCGACGTCGAGGACTATCTGGTTCACATTACGACGGGCACCCACGTCGCGCAGATCTGCCTGTTCCTGCTCACGGAAGCTCGCTACCTGCCCGGACGCTTGCTTCAGACTCAGCCCGAGCGGGGCTCGCTCAACCCGGCAGGCACGTGGAACACGATCGATCTCGACCTCTCGCGCTACGACAGCATCGCCACGCGGTTCGCAGTGGCAAGCGCGGAGAGCACGTCGTTCCTCAAGTCCGGGATCGACACCCGCAACGCCGCCTTCAACCGCATGATCGACGAGATCGAGCGCGTGGCGCTCCGCTCGAAGGCGCCGATGCTCCTGACGGGGCCAACGGGCGCGGGGAAGAGCCAGCTCGCACGCCGCATCTATGAGCTCAAGCGTTCCAAGCATCAGGTCGCGGGGCAGTTCGTCGAAGTCAACTGCGCTACGCTGAGGGGCGACGGCGCGATGTCTGCGCTGTTCGGCCACCGCAAGGGAGCGTTCACGGGTGCGGTCGCCGATCGGCCTGGGCTGCTCCGCGCCGCGGACAAGGGCACGTTGTTCCTCGACGAGATCGGCGAACTCGGGCTCGACGAGCAGGCGATGATCTTGCGTGCGATCGAGGACAAGAGGTTCCTTCCCGTGGGCGCGGACAAGGAGGCGGCGTCCGAGTTCCAGCTGATCGCAGGCACCAACCGCGACCTCGGCGATGCCGTCGCCGCCGGCAGGTTCCGCGACGACCTTTACGCGCGTCTCAACCTATGGACCTTCAAGCTTCCCGGGCTTGCTGATCGACGCGAGGACATCGAGCCCAACCTCGACTACGAGCTCGACCGTTACGCAGCCCGCGAGGGAGACCACGCCAGCTTCAACAAGGAGGCGCGCCAGCGCTACCTGGCGTTCGCGACGGGGCCAGCCGCCAGGTGGACGGGCAACTTCCGCGACTTGGCCGCCAGCGTGACGCGCATGGCAACGCTGTCGCCGAAGGGGCGGATCGACATCGAATGTGTCGAGGCCGAGATCGTGAGGCTCACGCATCTCTGGTCGGACCCGAGCGCTGACGGGGCTAACATTCTGGCCGGCGTCTTGCCCCTCGATGCGCTCGCCAACATCGATCCCTTCGACCGTGTTCAGCTCGCCGAAGTCGTTCGAGTGTGTCGTGCCAGTCGATCGCTTTCTGAGGCTGGCCGCTCGCTTTTCTCAGCATCCCGCGCGCGGCGGAGTACGTCCAACGATGCTGACCGCCTACGCAAGTACCTCGCACGCTTCGAGCTAGACTGGGCTGCCATCGCTCGGAGCTGAGATGGACCTACCGTCAACCGAAAGGCGAGGATGTAAACATCGGGTTGAGATGAATGGATGTCGGCTTCTGGTGCCGGCTCATCTACAGGAACGCGCTCGGCCCGTGGCTCGACGTCAGCAGAGGAGCAGTCGATGGCGGACCTGCAGGTCATCACCGGCGATCCCAACGCCTTGGCCGCTGCGGTGGCCTGGGTTACCGGCGCGCTGCTCGGATCGGCTGCGACCACCATCGCGGTCCTTGCGGTGGCGGCCCTTGGTGCGCTGACCATGGCCGGCCGATTGCCGGCGTGCCGCGCGATCGCCACCGTGGTCGGCTGCGCCATCGTGTTTGCAGCCGGGTCGATCGCCGGCACGCTGACGGAGAGGCGTGCCATCCCGGTGAGCGATGGCACTCCCTCGGCTGCGGCCGCCGCGTACCCGCCTCCGGGCGCACAAGCCTACGATCCGTTCGCCGGTGCGGCGGTGCCGGTGCAGCGCGAGGCGCTGCCCCCGATCCACTGAGTTCAAGCGTCGCCGCGCCATGATGCCCGGCCGAGCGGATGAAGAGGGAGCGGACAGCTCACGGTGGCCGACCCCGGTGGACGGTCAGCAGCAGGTGGGTGCCACCGGTGCAGCCCATCGCTCCGCCCTCGTCCTGGACGAGCGGCTCGTCGACCCCCGGACCCCAGATGAAGCGCCGGCGCATCGCCCCGGCACCGTCGTACTCGGCGACGAAGTGGTCGCCGTCGTGCAGGAACTGCGTCGTGCCGAGCGTGCTCGACACCGTCTGCCACAGCCGGCCCAGCGGATCGTACGTCAGGCTCATCGAGCCGTCTCAACCCGCAAAGGGAGCCCGGATGGGTGCCCAAGTTGACCGGAGGTGGTGCCCTGGAATGGACTCGAACCATCACATCGTTGCCAATACCAGCACCTGAAGCTGGCGCGTCTACCAATTCCGCCACCAGGGCACGGTGAGCCGAGTGCGGCGACGTAGAGGGGGGGCAAGTGGTTGTCAACGCCCTCGTGATCGGCCATGAGCCGCCCCGCGGGACGGCCAGCGGCGGAGCGGGAATGGACGGCAATCTTCGAGATCGGCTGGTCGTGGTCGTCGGCGGGTCGGGCTTCCTCGGGCGCTATCTGGTGCAGGAGCTGGCGCACACCGGGGCGCGCATCCGCGTCGTCGTCCGCTCGGTCGAACGCGCCTATTTCCTGAAGCCGCTGGGGGCGCTCGGCCAGATCGAGATCGTCGCCGGCGACGTCACCCGGCCGGCGACGATCGCCGCCGCCTTCGTCCACGCCGACGCTGCGGTGAACCTGGTCGGCATTCTCGACGAGCGCGGCGGGCAGCGGTTCGACGCGGTGCAGGCGAACGGTGCCGCCGCCGTGGCCGGAGCCGCCGCGGCAGCCGGGGTGCGCGCCTTCGTCCAGGTGTCGGCGATCGGTGCCGATGCCGGCAGCGCCGCCGGCTATGCCCGGACCAAGGCCGCCGGCGAGGTGGCGGTCACCTCCGCCCTGCCCCACGCGACGATCCTGCGCCCCTCGGTCGTGTTCGGACCCGAGGACCAGTTCCTCAACCGCTTCGCCGCGTTGGCGAAGCAGCTGCCGGTGGTCCCCGTCGTCGCCGGCGGCACGCGCTTCCAGCCGGTCTATGTCGTCGACGTCGCCCGCGCCATCGTCGCCGCGCTGAACGATCCGGCGACGTTCGGCGGCAAGACCTTCGAGCTCGGCGGCCCGCGCGTGTACGCCTTCCGCGACATCATCGCCTGGATCCTGGGCGAGATCCGCTCGACCAAGCGGATGACCGAGGTTCCCGACGGCGCGGCGCGGCTGATGGGGCGCGCCGGCGACCTGCTGCCGTTCGTGCCGATGACGAGCGGGCAGTTCACCATGCTCCAGTCAGACAATGTCGCGCAGCCGCCGGGGCTTGCCGCGTTCGGCATCGATCCGACGCCGCTCGAGGCGGTCGCGCCGGCGTACCTCGAGCGGTATCGCACGGCCGGCCGCTTCCACCGCGACGGAGCGACGGGGTGACGGCGCTGGCGGCGGCGGGGGCGCACAGCCTCCTCAGCGTCATCATCCTCGGCATCGTCGAGGGCGTGACCGAGTTCCTGCCCGTGTCGTCGACCGGGCACCTGATCCTCGCCGGCACCCTCCTCGGCTATGACGAGGACCAGTGGAAGGTGTTCAACATCGTCATCCAGCTGGGCGCGATCCTGGCGATCGTTGTTCTCTACTGGCGGACCTTCGCCGCCGTCCTTGGCGGGCTGCTGAAGCGGCGGCCCGACGCGCTGCGCTTCACGCGCAACGTCCTCCTTGGCTTCGTGCCGGCCGGCGTCATCGGCTTCGCGTTGCACAAGCAGATCGAGGCACTGCTCGGCCATGCCGAGGTCGTCGCCATCGCCCTCATCGTCGGCGGCATTGCCATCCTCGTCATCGAGCGGCTGGCGAAGCAAGCGACGGTCCACGGCGTCGCCGCCATCCCGGCGAAGACATCGCTCGGCATCGGCTTCGCCCAGTGCCTAGCGATGGTGCCGGGCGTCAGCCGCTCGGGCGCGACGATCATGGGCGCGCTGACCATGGGCGTCGAGCGGCGCACGGCAGCCGAGTTCAGCTTCTTCCTCGCCGTCCCGACGATGCTCGGGGCGACGGTGCTCGAGCTGTGGAAGAACCGCGCGCTGCTGAACGCGGGCGAGGTCCACGACATCGCGATCGGCTTCGTCGTCGCCTTCGTCGTCGCGGTGGTCGTGGTGCGCGCCTTCGTCGCGGTCATCAGCCGCTACGGCTT
>JAFARM010000225.1 GCA_019245455.1 Sphingomonadaceae bacterium
ACGCCGTACTTCGTCGGCGCGTCGGGGTTCTCGTCGATGTTGAGCTTGACAATATCGACGCCCGCGAGCTCGTCGTTGATCTCCTCGAGCGCCGGGCCGATCTGGCGGCACGGGCCGCACCACTCGGCCCAGAAGTCGACGAGCACAGGACGACTCGACTGCAGAACATCGCTTGCGAAGCTGGCATCGGTAACGTGCTTGGTGGCCATGGCTTTCTCCCTCGGCTCGCATGAACGCCAGCGAGCGGCCTGAAGGCTCAAGCTAGTGCGCACGGTCGCCGGCGACAACGCCCAGGACGCCCAAGCCTTTCTTGACCGGCATCAATCCATGCTGGCCGGCGCATAGGTGGCGAGCAGCGCCGCCGGCAGGTCGATCAGCGTCGCGTCGTGGGTGTAGAGCAGCGCCGCCTCGATCCGCCGACTGGGAAAGACGACGCCAAGTGCAGCGGCATAGGCCGCCATCTGCCGCAGGTGATACGGCGGCACGGCGTCGAGACCGCGCGGCACCCGCGCACCGGTCTTGAAGTCGACGACGCGCACCGCGTCGTCCGTGACCAGCAGCCGGTCGACGGTGCCGGCGACGACAATCCCGCCGATGGTCGCCGCGATCGGTGCCTCGGCGAGGGAGTCGACACCGAACACATCGGCGAAGCGCGGGTCAGCGACGACGCCAAGCGCAGTCGTGGCCAGCGCCGCGCGCGTCTCGGCATCGAGGTCGGGAGCCGCACGCGCCAGCCACGCCGCCGCCGCGTCGCCGCGCTCCCCGGGCGAGACCTCGGGCAAGCGTTCGAACAGGGCGTGGAGCAACTGCCCGCGCCGCGCCGCCGCCTGCGCTGCCGGCCCCGGCGGTGGCTGCGCGACATCGTCGGCGGCGATCGCCGACGGGCTGAGCGGGCGCGGCGGGCGGGCTTCGGCCGGCGCCGGCGTGCGTGCCCAGGCAGGGACCGGCGGCACGGCGGGTGGCGGCGCGCGCCCAGCCTCGGTCTCGCTGTCGCGCCCCGCGCGGTGGACGCGAACGCTACCCCACAGATCGTCGGCCTCGTCCGTCAACGCCCAGTTTGCGCTCATCGCTCGATCGACCGCTGCATACCAGCTGTCGTCCGGCGGCACGCCGTTGTCGCGGACCCCGAGCGCACCGCCGACGAACAGCAGGTCCTCGGCGCGTGTCATGGCGACGTAGAGCAGCCGCCAGTGTTCCTCGCGCGCCTCTTTGGCCATCGTCGCGAGTTCCTGGGCGATCCGCGGTACGCGCTTGCCGTGCCCGCCATGATACACCGGTACCGTCGCCTCGTCGTCCCCGATCGCGAGCGGGACGAAGCCGGTGTCATCGCGCCCCGGCGGCCGCGTCGCGTCCGCCAGGACGACGACCGGAGCCTGCAGCCCCTTGGCACCGTGGACGGTCATGATCCGCACCGCGTCGACCGGCGCTTCCGGGTCGCGCTTCAGGTCGATGTCGTCCGCCTCGATCCAGGCGAGGAAGCCCTGCAGCGTCGGCGCGTTGGTCCGTTCGAAGGCGAGCGCCTGGCCGAGCAGGGCGGCGATCTGGTCGCGCGCTTCCTCGCCCAGCCGCGCCAGCAGCTTCGCCCGGCCGCCGAGAGGACCCGACAGGATCGTCTCGAGAAACTCGTAGGGCGCGGTGAAGTCGGCGAGCGCCAGCACGGCGTCGAGGAACGCGCGCGCCTCGCCGCCGTCGTCGCGCACCGCCGACCACAGGCTGCCCCGCCGGTCCTTGGCCAAGGCATAGAGCCGGTCGTGGTCGAGGGCGACGAACGGGGACGTCAGCAGCGCGGCGCACGTCAGGTCGTCGTCGGGCTGCAGCGCGAAGCGGACCAGCGCCAGGCAGTCCTGCACGGCGAGCGGGGTCGTCAGCCGCAGCCGGTCGACCCCCGCCACCGACACCCGCCGGTCGTGGAGCGCCGTGACCAGCGCCCCGACGAACTCGCCGCGGCTGCGGACCAGGACCAGGATGTCCTCCGCCCGGCAGGCGCGCCGTCGCGCCGGCAGGTCGAGCGCGGTCGCGGGATCGAGCCAGGCAGCGATCTGCGTGGCGAGCTTCTGCGCCATCTGCACCTGCGCCTCAGGCAGCCACGGCGCGTCGTCGTCCGCCGCCGCGCTGCCCTCGGGCCTGAGCGGCGGCCACAGCGTGACGCGGCCGAGAAGGCTACTTCGATGCGGCTCATGCGGCGGGATGGCCGCCGTCATGCCGAACGCGTCGGCCCCGAGCGTGTCGACGACGGCGTCGACCGCCTCGAGCACGGCCGGCACCGATCGGAACGAGCGCGACATCGGCAGGTCGCGCCAGTCGCGCTGCGCGTCCGCGGCAAGCGCGCGGAACGTCTCCTGCTTGTCGCGGAACACCTTGGGGTCCGACCCCTGGAAGCGGAAGATCGCCTGCTTGAAATCGCCGACGACGAACAGGGTACGGACCGCGTCGCGTGCCCCCTCGCCGGCGAAGAACTCGTCGGTCAGCGCGTGGACGATGTCCCACTGCACGGCGTTGGTGTCCTGGGCTTCGTCGACGAGCAGGTGATCGATCCGCTGGTCGAGCTTGTAGCGGACCCACGCCGCCGCCCCATCGTCGCCCTTGAGCAGCGCCGCGGCGCGGGCGATCATGTCGTCATAGTCGATGACACCGGCCCGAGCCTTGTGCGCGGCATAGGCCGCGCCAAGCCGCTGCCCGACGCGCAGGTGGCGGGCGGCGACCTCCACGGCGGCGAGCGCGTCGCGCAGGCGGGCGACCTCCGTCACCGCCTCGCACAGCCGGTCGGCGGCGGCGACATCGGCGGGGTCGGCGCGCCTGCCACCGGGGACGAGTGTCGCGCGGCGCTCGCCGTCCTGGCGGTGGAATACCGTGCACAGGGTGTCGAAATGCTCAGCCCGGCGATCGGCCGCGAGCGCCAGCCACCAGCGCAGCGTGTCGGCGCGGTCGAGCGCCTGCTTGCCGCCGTCGGCCTCGTTGACCGCCGCCAATCGCGCCAGCGCGGTCCGGTCGATCCCGCCCACCGCCGCCGCCAGCACGTCCGCAGCCGAGCCGTCGATCGGCAGCCCCAGCGCCCGGCGTAGGCGGGGCACGATGCCGCCCTTCAGCGCTGCGATCGCCGGGTAGTGCGCGATCAGCCGCGCCGCGATCGCCGCAAGTCTGGTCTCGCCACTGGCGACGCTGAGCGCGCCGATGTCGTCGATGAAGCCGGGATCGTCGGCCCCCGCCGCCTCGATCGTCTCGGCGAGAACCTGTCCCCGCAGCGCGAGCGCCGAGCGGTCGTCGAGGGCGGTGAACCCCGGCGCGATCCCTGCCTCCACCGGGAAGCTTGCCAGCAACGACTGGGCGAAGCCGTGGAAAGTCTGCACCTGCAGACCTCCCGGCGCGTCGAGCGCGCGGGCGAACAGGCTTCGCGCCCGGGCGACGGTGGCGGGATCGGTGTCGGCGTTGATCGCGGCGAGATCGGCCTTCAGCGCATTGTCGCCCGCCGCGACCCAGCCGGCGAGGCGGTCGAAGATGCGCGCCTGCATCTCCGCCGCACCCGCCTTGGTGAAGGTCAGCGCGAGGATGCGCTCGGGCGGGGCGCCGGCGAGCATCAGGCGCAGGACGCGCGCGGTCAGCACTTGCGTCTTGCCGGTGCCGGCCGACGCCGACATCCACGCGTTGGCATCGGGCCGGGCGCCGTCGGCCTGGACAGGGAGCAGGGGCAGCAGCGGCTTCATCCCCGCCCCTGCCATTCGCGCACGCGCGCCAGCTGGTCGTACTCGTCGCCCTTGGCATAATCCGGATGGAGCTTGGCGACGAACGGTGCGTCACCGAGCAGCCGCTCCGAACATAGTCGATCGAAGTGGGTCAGGACGGCGGCGATGTGCTCGGCCGGCGGCGTCCCCTCCCGGTTGTGCGACAGCGGATCGCGGACGACCCCGGCGGTCTTGCCGCCGCCGAGCTTCCAGTAGCGCAGCGCCGCCACCGTTGCCGGTGCCACGCCGCCCAGCCGCCCCGCCTCGGCAAGCTTCGCCAGCAGCCCGAGCTGCAGCGCGAAGCCGCCCGTGACCTGGTCGTGGCTCGGCGGCGTACCGGTCTTATAGTCGATGATCGCCAGTTCGCCGCGTGGGCCGCGGTCGATCCGGTCGGCCTTGCCGGTCAGGCGGATGCCGGTCGGCAGGTCGAGGTACCCGGCCGCCTCGGCGGCAAGCGGCGACCAGCCCGCCGCCTCCCACGCCGCCATCGTCTCGGCAACCCAGTCCATCGCGCGCCGCACGCGCGGTGCCCACAAGGCGCGCATCAGCGGGTGGCCCGACCAGCGCAGCAGCTCGGCCTCGGTGTGGGCCGGCAGCGTCGCGGCATCGCCGTCCTTGATCCACGCCTCAAGGATGCGGTGAACCGCCGTGCCGCGATCGGCGGCGCTGGCGTCCTCGTCGAGCGGATCGAGCGGACGCAGCTTCAGCATCGCCGCGGCGTAATAGGCGAAGGGGTCGGTCTTCAGCCGCTCGGCGGCGGTGACGCTGATCGTCCGCGGCCGATCGGCGGCGGGCGGGGCGGGTGCCGGCCGGGCCGCCGGACTGACCACGCCGGCGGCGTCGAGCCCCCGCGCGGTGGCGAGAAGCGCGTCGTCGTGGACCAGCACGTCGCCAGCGCGCGCGTGCAGCCGCAGCCAGAAGCGCGAGGCGACCGTCGGCGCGGTGTCGTCGCGCCGTGCCCGCGTCAGCAGCACCGCCGGACCACCCATGGCGGCGACGAAGTCGTGCGCGGCGAGCCCGATCCGCCGCTCGAGCGACGGCAGGCCGAGGTCGCGGCGCAGGCGAGGGGCGAGCCACGGGTCGGGCACCGGCCGCCCGGGCCAGACGCCCTCGTTGAGGCCGCCGAGGATCGTCAGATCGGCGCGCTGCAGCCGCGCCTCAAGGAGGCCATAGATCGCCAGCCGCGGGTGCGTACCGAACGCGGGCCGAACCGCCGCCTCGGTCAGGAAGGCGGCGACGAGCGCCGGCGCATCGGCGGGATCGAACGGGTCGAGGTGGTGGCCATGCGCGGTCAGGTCGCCGACCACCCGCGCCAATGCCCGCCCGTCGACGCCGGCCCAAGCCCCGTCGCCGCACAACGCCGTTGCCGCCGCAGCGAGGTCGGCAACCAGATCGGTGAAGGCGACCGCCGGGCGCGCAAAGCGGCGCTCGAGCGGGTCGAGCAGCGCCGCCGTGTCGTGCCACCACGCCGCCAGCGCCTCGTGCGCCGCCGTCTCGCGCCCCGCCTCCGCCCGCTCGGCGATCGCCTCGTCGATACGGGCGGCGATGCCGTCGAGGCCGGGAGCCGGGCGCACGCCGCGCAGCGTCCGGTCGAGCCGCCGCACCGCGCGCAGCCAGTCGCTCCGCCGCTCGCCGGCATTGACCAGCGGGTGCTTGGCGAGCGCGAGCAGCGGCACCGCGCCGAAGCCCCGCGCCGCCGCCTCGACCAGCGCCTGGAACAGCGCACCTGGCGGGGTCACGGCGAGCGGCGTGCCGGCGGAATCGTCAATGGCAATGCCCCACCGTCGGCAGTGCGCGGCGACGCGCCGGGCGAGCCCCCGATCGGGGGTTACGAGGGCCGCTGTCGCGCCCGGCGTGTCGAGTGTGCGACGCAGCGCCAGGGCGATGGCCTGTGCTTCCTCCTCGGCCGTCGCCGCGACGAGCGTGCGGACGCCGGCAAAGGGTGCCCGATCGACGACAGCGTGCCGCCAGCCGCCGGTGAAGGCAGCCGGAGCCATCGCCTCGGCGACGATCGCCGCACGGTTCGGCGGACCATCGGCGCGGCCGGCGTACGGCCACTCGGCGACCTCGCCGCGCGCGACGCCGATCGCGTCGAGCAGGCACTTGAGCGTGAACTGCGGATGCTCCTCGCTCTCCGGCCCGCTGAGATCGGGATCGGTGCGACGGCAGCGGATCGCCGCCCAGGCATCCTCCACCATGCCGAGATCGAGCCCGGGCAGGACGACCAGCCCGCGCGGCAGCCGGGCCACGGTGTGGAGCAGTCGCGCGACGGGCGGCGGCGCGCTCGCGATGCCGGCGGCGACGATCATGCCCGCCGGCGGCACCTCCCGCCAGCGCGCGGCGAGGGCGTCGAGCCGGTCGCGCCGCGCCGCGCCGGCATCGACCTCGCCGTGCGCCGCCAGCACCGGCGGCCACAGGTCGACGACCAGTCGCAGAAAGGCGAATGTCTTTTCCCAATGATGGGCGAGTTCGCCCGGCACGATGTCCTTCAAGGCCGCGGCGGGCACGTCCTCGCCGATCATGGCGTCGAGCGCCGCGGCAAGCTGGTCGGCCAGGCGCAGCGCCTCGACGGCGGGAACCGGGTGCCAGCGGCGAACGAGCTGCGCCAGCAGCAGCCGGCGCTTGGTCGCGTCCATCGGCGGCGGCGTCGCCTCCGGGCCGCCGAACCCACCGACCGACGCGTCGGCCTCCGCCACCGGCACCAACCGTGGCAACAGCAGCCCGCTGCCCGAGGCGCGGACGAAGGCGTCGGTCAGCGCGCGGACCGCACGCCGGTTGGGCAGCAGCACCGTCGCCCGTGCCAGCGCCAGCGGATCGGTGCCGGCGCGGTCGAGCAGCCCGGCGGCGAGGGCGTCGACGAAGCCGACGTGCGCGGGAATGGTGAAGATGGCGGGAGTCAGACGATCCTCCCCGCTTCCCTCACCCCGCCGCCAGCAGCGTCTCGGTCGCGCCGACCGCGGCTGGCGTGCCGACGTGGAACCACAGCCCGCCGTGGACGACGCCGAACAGCCGGCCCTGCGCAAGCGCCTTGTCGTACAGCCGGTTGAGCGAGAACGCCGTCGCCGCTTCGCCGTCGAACAGCCGCTTCGCCAGCAGCTGCACGCCCGAAAAAACGTACGGCGCGACCCGCCCTTCGACGCGGCGCCTCAGCTGCCCGACCGGATTCATGGTGAAGTCCCCGCGGCCGTCGTAGCCGCTCGCGCGCGCCAGCGGCACCATCAGCAGCAGCGCGTCCATTGTGTCGGCATCCCATCGCTGCGCCAGCAGGCGGAGCGTGTCGATCGAGCCGTCGACCCACAGATTGTCGCTGTTGATGACGTAGAACGGATCGGCGTCAAGCAGCGGCAGCGCCTTGGCGACGCCGCCGCCGGTCTCCAGTAGCTCGGCACGTTCATCGGACACAACCACCTTGGGTGCCGTGCGCGTGGCGAGGTGCGCCTCGACCTGCTCGGCGAAGTAGTGGACATTGACAACCGCCCGCGCCACGCCGGCCGCGGCGAGATGGTCGAGCGCGCGGTCGAGGAGCGTGATGCCGGCGACCGCGACCAGCGGCTTGGGCCGCGTCGCCGTCAGCGGCCGCATCCGCTTGCCGAGACCGGCCGCCAGCACCATGCCGGCCTGCGGCACGTCGGCGGCAAGCTCGGGACGCAGCGCAAGGGGAGCGGCGAAGCGGGTCACGCCGCCGGCTCCGCCTGCCGCAGTCGCGGCGGCAGATGTTCATCGAACCAGGCGGCAACGGGCGCCAGCGCTGGCCGGGCAAGGTTGCCTTCGATCAGCCGCCATACGCGCGGCAGGTAGGCGGGGTCGGCGCGCTTTCCGTCGCGCCGCCACAGGCGGGTGAAGACCCCAACGATCTTGATGTTCCGCTGCGCCCCCAGGATGTCGTAGGCGGTGCGGAATGCGCTTTCGTCGAGCTCGGGACGGCTCGCCAGGTAGCGCGCCAGCATCGCCGCCTCCAGCGCGGGGCTGACCTCACGGCGGATGTCCTGCAGCAGCGACACCAGGTCATAGGCCGGATGCCCGGCGAGCGCGTCCTGAAAGTCGAGCAGCCCCAGCCCGCGCAGCCCCGGCGCGTCGAGCAGCATCAGGTTGTCAACATGATAGTCGCGCAGCGTGACGACGGGCGGGTGCGGCTCGACCAGCGGCCACAGCCCGTCCCAGGCGGCATCATACCCCGGCGGCTCGGCCATGCCGATCTCGGGCAGGTACCAGTCGATCAGCAGCCGCGCCTCGCGCCGCAGCTCGGCCGCGTCGTAAGGCGGCAGGTCGCCGGCGGGGTGGCGGTGGAGCTCGACCAGCAGGTCGATCGCGGTCGCATAGATCGCCGCCTCGCGCCCCGGCTCGCGGGCGAGGAGCGGGCCGACCCGGTCGTCGCCGAAATCCTCGAGCAGGACCAGCCCGGCATCGAGGTCCTGGCCGAGCGCGCGCGGCGCAGCGAGGCCCAAGGCGTTAAGCCGCCGGCCGATCGCCAGGAACGGGCGCGCATCCTCCTTGTCGGGCGGCGAGTCCATCAGCACCGCCGTGCCGCTGTTGCCGTGGACGCGGAAATAGCGGCGGAACGACCAGTCGCCGGCCAGCGGCCGGATGTCCGCCTCGCCCCAGCCGTGTCGCGTCAGGAAGGCGCGCGCCGCGGCGGGCGGCGTCATGTCGGTCTTGAAGCGGGCGGCCATCGCCCTTCCCATGCCGGTGGCACCGTCCAAGTCAAGGTCCGCGTCGTACCGCTCCCGGCCAGGTGCAGGCGCAGCGCGTCGGTCGGCAGCCCCGCGCCCAGCCGCTCGGGCCATTCGATCAGCAGGACGGCGTCGCCGGCCTCCTCGAGTCCCAGCGCCGCCGCCTCGCCGGGCGAATCGAGCCGGTACAGATCGACGTGCCACACGGGCGGCGTGGTGGGATAGACCTGGACCAGCGTGAAGGTCGGGCTCGGCACCTCGCCCGCCCAGCCGAGGCCGTGCAGCACCGCGCGCGCGAAGGTCGTCTTCCCCGCCCCGAGGTCGCCCGACAGCGCGACGACGTTACCGGGGCGGAGCAGCGCGGCCAGGACAGCAGCAACCGCCGCGAGTTCTGGCTCGTCGACGATCATCGCGGCGGAGACGACCTCAATAGCGGTAGTGATCCGGCTTGAACGGCCCCGCCTGCGGCACGCCGATGTAGCCCGCCTGCTTCGGCGTCAGCTTGGTCAGCTTCACGCCGAGCTTCTCGAGGTGGAGGCTCGCGACCTTCTCGTCGAGGTGCTTGGGGAGGACGTAGACCTCGCGTCCGTACTGCTCGGCCTTGGTGAACAGCTCGATCTGCGCCAGCGTCTGGTTGGTGAAGCTGGCCGACATGACGAAGCTCGGGTGGCCGGTGGCGTTGCCGAGATTGACCAGCCGGCCCTTCGACAGGACGATGATCGCGTGACCGTTGGGGAACTCGACGAGGTCGACCTGCGGCTTGACCTCGGTCCACTTGTAGTTCGACAGCGCGCTGATCTGGATCTCGCTGTCGAAGTGGCCGATGTTGCAGACGATGGCCATGTTCTTCATGCCCGCCATGTGCTCGGCGGTGATGACGTCGGCGTTGCCCGTGGCGGTGACGAAGATGTCGGCGCGGGTCACCGCTTCCTCCATCGTCACCACCTCGAAGCCCTCCATCGCCGCCTGCAGCGCGCAGATCGGGTCGATCTCGGTCACCAGCACGCGCGCGCCGCCGTTGCGGAGCGACTGCGCCGACCCCTTGCCGACGTCGCCGAAGCCGGCGACGACCGCGACCTTGCCGGCGAGCATGACGTCGGTGCCGCGGCGGATGGCGTCGACCAGGCTCTCCTTGCAGCCGTACAGGTTATCGAACTTCGACTTGGTGACGCTGTCGTTGACGTTGATCGCCGGGAACGGCAGCTCGCCCTTCTTGGCGATGGCGTAGAGGCGGTGGACGCCGGTCGTGGTCTCCTCGCTGACGCCCCTGATGGCCTTGACCGTCTCGGTGAGGTAGCCCGGCCGCGCGGCGACGAACGCCTTGAGCGCGCGCTGGAACTCGACCTCCTCGTCGTTCTCCGGCTCAGGCAGCGTCTGCCCGGCCTCGAGCTTCGCCCCCCACAGCGCGAACATGGTGGCGTCGCCGCCGTCGTCGAGGATCAGGTTCGCCGTCCGGTCGCCCCAGTCGAAGATGCGGCCGACATAGTCCCAATAGTCGGCCAGGCTCTCGCCCTTGACCGCGAACACCGGCACGCCCGAGGCGGCAATGGCGGCGGCGGCATGGTCCTGGGTCGAGAAGATGTTGCACGTCGCCCAGCGCACCTCGGCGCCCAATGCGGTCAGCGTCTCGATCAGCACCGCGGTCTGGATCGTCATGTGGAGCGACCCGGTGATGCGCGCGCCCTTCAGCGGCTGGCTCGGCCCGAACTCAGCGCGCAGCGCCATCAGGCCGGGCATCTCGGTCTCGGCGATCTCGATCTCGCGCCGGCCCCAATCGGCAAGCTTGAGGTCGGCGACGACGTGGTCGGACGGGGTTGCGCGCAGCTGGGTGGCCATAAGGTGCTCCGAATACGATGCGCTGCCCTAGCGGCCGCCACCCTTCCGGGCAAGGCATAAGGACATCTTTATATCAGGTGCGCCTCCCCGAGTCGCGGCCGCCCCGCGCCGCGCAACATTGTTGCAAAGTTGACAAAGGTCGCGCGACGCCGGGAGGGGCCCCTCCCCCCGCAGCGAGGCCGGCGGCACGGCGGCGGGCGATCGAGGGGAGGAGCGTGGTCATGCCGGCCATGCTGACGCAACCGGAGCGTGTAGGACAGGCCTTTTTTCAAGCGCGC
>JAFARM010000377.1 GCA_019245455.1 Sphingomonadaceae bacterium
ATGACCGCCAGCTGCAGCGGGTTGGCGACGACATAGCCCTGGCCGATGGCGGTATTGAGCGTCTCGCCGACGCCCCACGGCTTCTTGTACCGCCGCTCCTTCCACGCCGTGTCGGGGATCAGCCCCGCCGACTGGCCAGGCAGCGGCAGGTCGAACTTCTGCCCCAGCCCGAACTGGCGCGCGGTCGCGGCGATGGCATCGACGCCGACCGCCCGGCCGAAGGTGTAGAAATAGACGTCGCAGCTCTGCGGGATCGCCTTGTGCAGGTCGACGCGGCCGTGCCCGCGCTTCGACCAGCAGTGCCAGGCGGCGTTGCCCAGCCGGTAGGTGCCGCTGCAGCCGCACGCCTGATCGGCGGCGATGCCGGCCTTGAGGATGGCGAGCGCGGTCATCGTCTTGAACGTCGACCCCGGCGGGTACAGACCCTGCGCGCTCTTGTTGATCAGCGGGTGGTGGTCGTCGGCCTGCAGCTCGTGCCACAGCTTGGCCGACACGCGCGTCGAGAAGACGTTGGGATCGTAGGCCGGCATCGACACCATGCACAGCACGTCGCCGGACTGGCAGTCCATGACGACGACGCTCGCCGAATTGTCGGTCAGCCGCCGGGCGGCGTAACTCTGCAGGTCGCGGTCGATGGTCAGGCGCAGGGTCTCGCCCGGTACGTCGGCGCGGGTGTCGAGGTCCTTGACCACCCGCCCGCGGGCGGTGATCTCGACGCGGCGCGCCCCGGGCTTGCCGCGCAGGCCGCTGTCGGCGCGGCGCTCGATGCCGTCCTTGCCGATCTTGAAGCCGGGGAAGATCAGCAGCGGGTCGCGCGTCGCGGCGAACTGGTCGGCGGTCGGCGTCCCGACATAGCCGACGAGGTGGGCGAAGTGATCGGCGCCCGGATAGACGCGGCGGAAGCCCGGCTGCGGCTGGATGCCGGGCAGGTCGGGCAGGTTGACGTTGATCCGCGCGAACGTCGCCCAGTCGAGTCCGTGGGCGATCTCGACCGGCATGAACTTGGGCTGGCGGGCGCAGTCCTCGCGGATGCGGTCGAGGTCGTCGGGGGTCAGCGGCAGGACCTTGCACACCGCCGCCAGCGTCGCCTCGAGGTCGTGGACCTGGTCGGGCAGCAGTTCGAGCCGGTAGTCGGGCTGATTCAACGCCAGCGGCTTGCCGCCACGGTCGACGATCCAGCCGCGGCGGGGCGGGATCAGGCGCAGCGAGACGCGGTTGCCCTCCGCCTCGGCGGCGTATTTCGGCCCCTCGACGACCGACAGCCATGCCATGCGCGCGGCCAGCGTCGCGCCGACCGCGCCCATCCCGGCCCCGGCAAGCAGCGCCCGGCGGTTGAAGCGGATGTCGACCGGGTTCATACCAGCGCCAGCCGCCGCTGGATGCCTGCGAACAGCGCCACGACCGCGGGGTAGGTGAGGGCGGTGATCGCCGCCTGGATGGCGAGCGGCGCGAACGGGCCGCTGACGCCGCCGAGCGCCAGCAGCTGCCATTCGACGAACGACGCGGCGAAGACGACCGCGGCGGCGAACAGCCAGTCATAGCCGTAGCGATGCGGCCCGAAGCGCGCCGTCAGGCGGACGAACAGGACGACGCCGGGCAGCAGCGTCGCGTGGACGCCGAGCGGCAGCGCCGACAGCAGGTCGCTCGCCGCGCCCAGAAGGAAGGCGAGCCACGCCGGCATCAGCCCCGGCTGGAACGTCGCCCAGACGAGGACGGCGAGCAGCGCCAGGTCGGGAATGACGGGCACCGTCGCGAACAGCGGCACCGTCGTCGCGGCGATCAGGACCAGCGTCACCAGCCCCGGCACGGCGCTTTCGGCGAAGCTGCGCCAATACCGCGCGCGCTCGCGGGGTTCGAGCAGGCGATAGGGGGCGCTCACCGCTTGCGCGCCTCGCGCGGGACCGGCACGGCGTCGACCGGCGGCGGCACGTCGGGGACCGGCAGATAGGCGCGGTAGATCGCGACGAAGCTGAGCTCGGCAGGGTCGGCATAGGGCCGCGCGCGCGCCGGTTCGGCGGTGTCGACGACTTCGGCGACTGGAACCTGCGGTGCGAACAGGCCGCCCGCCCCCGAGGTGACGAGGCGGTCGCCCGGCTTCAGCGGCACCTCGGCACCGCCGCGGTCGCGGACTTCGATCAGCGGTCCGGCGGCACCGGCGGCGATCGCCGGCTGGCCGGTGCGGACGACGACGACGGGGACGCGGCTGGTGGGGTCGGTCAGCAGCAGGATGCGCGCGGCGTGCGCGCCGGCATCGACCGTGCGCCCGACGAGCCCGGCGTCGGCGCGCACCGCCTGGCCGGCGAAGACCCCGTCGCGGGTTCCGGCGGAAACGACCGCCGTCCGCGCATAGCTGCCCGACGACGCGCCGGCAAAGCGCGCGACGGCGACGAGGCCGAGCCGCGGCTCGACGACCTTGACCAGCCGCCGCAGCGCCATGTTCTCGGCGGCGAGCGCGTCGCGGTCCTGCAGCGCGCGCTTCAAGGCGGCGACTTCGGCCGTCAGCCGCCGGGCGCGGGGGACCGTGCCGATATAGTCGCCGACGGCGTCGACGCCGCTGCCGATGGCATCGAAGGGGCCGCGCACCGCGCTCCACACCGGCGCCACGGCGTCGATCGCGGCGACGCGCAGCCGGGTCGAATAGGCCGGGTTGACCCGGCTGAGGACGAGCAGCAGCAGCCCCGTCGCCAGTACCGCGCCGGTGACGACGGCACCGATCAGCGCGATATTCTGTTCGCGCCTCGCATAGCTGATCCGCCGCGGCGTCGGCCAGTCCATCGCCACCCCATCACGCGGTGGTCAGGACGCCGCGGTACATCGGGTCCTCCAGCGCGCGGCCGGTGCCGAGCGCAACGCAGGTCAGCGGATCGTCGGCGACCGTCACCGGCAGGCCCGTCGCCTCGCGCAGGACGACCGCCAGGTCCTTCAGCAGCGCGCCGCCACCCGTCAGGACGATGCCCTGGTCGACGATGTCGGCGGCAAGCTCGGGCTGGGTGTTCTCGAGCGCCAGGCGGACGCCCTCGACGATCGCCGCGACCGGCTCGGCCAGCGCGTCGGCGACCTGGGCCTGGTTGATCGTGATCTCCTTGGGCACGCCGTTCATCAGGTCGCGGCCCTTGATCTCCATCGTGTTGCCGACACCGTCCGCCGGCGCGCGGGCGATGCCGATCTCCTTCTTGATCCGCTCGGCGGTCATCTCGCCGATCAAGAGGTTGTGGTTGCGGCGGACATAGGAGGAGATCGCCTCGTCCATCTTGTCGCCGCC
>JAFARM010000130.1 GCA_019245455.1 Sphingomonadaceae bacterium
GGAACCTCACCATCCGCCGCCTCGACCCGTGGGGCTATCTCGGTCACGGGCTGGTCAACCCGCTACCGCTGGCGCTTCTGGCAACCGCGATCCACCCGGGGGCGTGGCCGCTGATCGCGGGCGCGGTGGCGTCGCGCCTGGCCGTCGCCGCCTGTGTCGATCGGGCAACACGGACGCGGCCAGGACCGTGGTGGTGGCTGCCGGCGCGCGACCTGCTGACGTTCGGACTTTTTATCGCCGGCTTTTTGGTGCAATCGGTGGACTGGCGCGGATCGCGGCTTCGAGTCGCGCGCGACGGCAGCATAATCGACTAAGGCAACGCACGATGGTGATGCGCACTCTGTTCCTGCAGGCCCCGTCGTTCGACGGCTACGACGGCGGTGCCGGCGCGCGCTACCAGATGAAGCGCGAGGTCAAGTCGTTCTGGTACCCGACGTGGCTCGCCCAGCCCGCCGCGATGGTCGAGGGATCGAAGCTGATCGACGCGCCCGCGCACGACCTCAGCTGGGATGACATCGCCCACGAGTTCGACCAGCGCGACCTCGTCATCCTCCACACCTCGACGCCGAGCTTCAACCAGGACATCCGCACCGCGCGCCTCATCAAGGAGCGCAACCCCAAGATCATCATCGCCTTCGTCGGGGCGAAGGTCATGATCGAGGACGCGAAAAGCCTCGAGGCGTGCGAGGCGATCGACCTCGTCTGCCGCGAGGAATACGACTTCACCTGCGTCGAGCTGGCCGAGGGGCGGCCGCTGGCCGAGATCGACGGCATCACCTGGCGTGGGCCCGACGGCGCCATCGTCCGCAACAAGGACCGCGCGCAGATCGAGGACATGGACGTCCTGCCGATGGTCTCGCCGATCTACAAGCGCGATCTCGACATCTCGAAATACTACGGCGGCTATCAGCGGCACCCGTATGTGTCCTTCTACACCGGGCGCGGCTGCAAGAGCCGCTGCACCTTCTGCCTGTGGCCGCAGACGATCAGCGGCCACCGCTACCGCCACCGCAGTGTCCCCAAGGTGATCGAGGAGGTGAAGTACATCCTCCGCGAGATGCCGCAAGTGAACGAGATCTTCTTCGACGACGATACGCTGGCCGACGCCCACGACTTTGTCGTCGAACTGTCGGGCGAGCTGCGCAAGCTGGGGTTCGGCACGCCGGGGTTCCGCGTCACCTGGGGCTGCAACGCCAAGGCGAACGTGCCGCAGCCGGTCTTGAAGGCGATGAAGGAGGGCGGCTGCCGGGTGCTGCTCGTCGGCTATGAAAGCGGCAACCAGCAGATCCTGCACAACATCAAGAAGGGCCTGCGCACCGATGTCGCGCGGCGCTTCACCAAGGATGCCCACGCGCTCGGCCTGACCATCCACGGCACCTTCATCCTCGGCCTTCCCGGCGAGACGCTCGAGACGATCGAGGAGACGATCAACTACGCCAAGGAGATCGACCCGCACACGATCCAGGTGTCGCTGGCCGCGCCCTATCCGGGCACGTTCCTCTACAAGCAGGCGACCGAGAACGGCTGGTTCGACGGCACCGACCACCTGCTGACCGACGGCGGCAACCAGATCGCGCAGCTGAGCTATCCGCACCTCCCCTCGTCGGTGATCTTCGAGAAGGTCGAGGAATTCTATAAGCGCTTCTATTTCCGCCCGTCGAAGATCTGGGAAATCGTCCGCGAGATGCTGACCGACTGGGACATGATGAAGCGCCGCCTGCGCGAGGGCGTCGAGTTCTTCGACTTCCTGCGCCGCCGCAAGGAGGCGGTGTAGCCGCGGATGCTGACGCGGCTGATCCCGATCGTCCTCTTGATCGGCTCCAACCTGTTCATGACGTTCGCCTGGTATGGCCACCTGAAGTTCAAGGACAAGCCGCTGTGGCTGGTCGTCATCGCCAGCTGGGCCATCGCCTTCTTCGAATACTGGCTGGCGGTGCCGGCCAACCGCATCGGTTCGAACGTCTATTCGCCGGCGCAGCTGAAGGCGATGCAGGAGGTCATCACGCTGACGGTGTTCGCCGGCTTCGCCTGGGCCTATCTCGGGCAGAAGCCGAGCTGGAACATGGGGTTAGGCTTTGCCCTGATCGCCGCGGGGGCGTTCTTCGTGTTCCGCGGCCAGAGGGCATGAGCGGGCTGCGTCCCCTCCCGCTGGCGGGAGGGGCGAGAGACGGCGAGGCCGGCCCGGGGGTGGGGGGGCGGGAGGCTGCAGCCACTCGCTCCCCCACCCCCGGCCCCTCCCGCAAGCGGGAGGGGAGCTTCCTCGTCGTCACCGCCGATGACTTCGGCAACGACGTCGCCGTCAACGAGGCGGTCGAGCAGGCGCACACCGACGGCATCCTGACCGCCGCCAGCCTGATGGTCGCCGCCCCCGCTGCGGCCGATGCGGTCGCGCGGGCCAAGCGGCTGCCGCGGCTGGGCGTCGGGCTGCACCTGACGCTGGTCGATTCGACGCCGCTGCTGCCGCCCGAGCAGGTCCCTGGCCTCGTCGACGCACGCGGCCGGTTTCGCGACGACATGGCGGCGGCGGGCGCGCGGATGTTCTTTCTGCCGGCCGTCCGCCGGCAGCTGGCGGCCGAAATCGCGGCGCAGTTCGCCGCCTTCGCCGCGACCGGGCTGCCGCTCGACCATGTCAACGCGCACAAGCACTTCCACCTCCACCCGACGATCGCCGGGCTGATCCTCAAGATCGGCGCGCGCTATGGCCTGAAGGCGGTGCGCGCGCCGATCGAGCCCGGCGCGCCGTCGCTGACCGACCCATGGGCCCGCCTCGTCGCCCGCCGTTTTCGTCGCCGCGGCGTCGCCGTGCCCGATGCGGTGTTCGGGCTGAGGCACTCCGGACACATGACCGCCGAGCGCCTGCGCGCGGCGATCGACCGCCTGCCGCCGGGCTTGAGCGAAATCTACGTCCACCCGGCGACCCGCGACGACTATCCCGGCCATGGTCCGGCCTATCGGCATCGCGCCGAACTTGCCGCCTTGACCGACCCGGCAATCGCCGCGCAAATCGCCGCGCGGGGGGTGACTACCGGCAGCTTTGCTGCGTTGGGGGGGTGAAAAGCGGCGGCGGTGCCGCCATAGGAACGCCATGAACGCGCCTACGCCCAAGTCCGCCTTCACCGCCTTCCCACCGCGGCTGCCGGCCGTGCCAAGGGGCCGCGTCCGCCTTGGCTCGGACGCGCACAGGACACTGATGTGCGCGACGATGCTGACGACGCACGACCCGTACAAGCCGGCGCTGATCGACTGGCCGAAGCTCGATCCGGTCACGCAGAACCGCATCACCAGCCTGCCGATCTGGGACATCGCGGTGGCGACCGAAGGCCGGGCGTCGATGAACGTTTCGACCTATGCCGAAGGCATCGCCGACCCGCTGCTGAAGTCGGCCGTCGAGATGAACGCCTTCGAGGAGGCGCGCCACAAGCTCGTGCTCGGCGACATGGTCCAGGCGTATGGGATCGAGCTGGTGCCCGAACCCGCCTACGTCCGCCCGCGCGATCCCGAATGGGCGTTCATGGTCACGGGCTTTTCCGAGTGCATCGACAGCTTCTTCGGCTTCGGCCTGTTCAGGATCGCCAAGGACTCGGGCTTCTTCCCGCCCGAACTCGTCGACACCTTCGAGCCGGTGATGCGCGCGGAGGGGCGGCACATCCTGTTCTTCGTCAACTGGGTCGCGTGGCACCGCCGCAAGATGCCGCTGTGGCGCCGCCCGTGGTTCGCGCTGAAGGTCGCCGCCGTCTGGGCGTTCCTGATCTGGGAGCGGATCGACATGGCCAAGGGCCTGGGCGACGGCAACACCCGCGCCGAGGAGAGCAACTTCACGCTGAACGGCTCGAAGGAGCTGGGGGTGGAGATCGAGTTTCCCGAACTGGCCGCGATCTGCCTCGCCGAGAACGACCGCCGACTGGGCGTGTACGACGCGCGGCTGAAGCGCCCGAAGTTCGTCCCCGGCGCGATGCGCCTGGCGCTGAAGGTCCTGGGCAAGGGCAAGCTGCTGGCGGCGCAAGCCTGACGATGGCCTGAACTTGTCATCCCCGCGAAAGCGGGGACCCATCTCCCGACAGGTCCCACCTGCGACGGCCACGCGCCGATGCTCCGATGGGCCCGCCGTCGACCTTCGGGAGATGGGTTCCCGCTGTCGCGGGAATGACGACACAGGAAGTCTCGACGCGCGTCACGCGGGCGTTGGCCTGCTTCCCATGGCCGGGTGGCCGCAGGCCGCCACCCGCGCACGACCATGGATGCTGGTCTTCGCCAGCATGACGCGCGATAGGGGCGGCCATGGCCTCCCAACCATGACCCGCGCCCTTGTCCTCCTCCTCACCCTGGCCGGCCTTGCCGCCGCCGCCTGGATCGTGCGCGACGTCGGCTTTGCCCCGGTGCTGGCGGCGGTGGGGCGGATCGGCTGGGGCGGGTTCGCGCTCTACTGCGCCTATACGCTGGTGGTGCTGGCCCTGCTCGGCTGTGCGTGGCGGGCGGTGGCGCCGGGCGGCGGGCCGGTCGCCGCCTTCGCCTGGGCGCGGACGGTGCGCGAGGGCGCGACCGATGTCCTGCCCTTCGCCCAAATCGGCGGGCTCGTCGTCGGCGGGCGCGTGATGACGGCGCGCGGGGTGCCGGCGGAGCTGGTCTATGCGTCGATGATCGCCGACCAGACGACCGAGATGGCGAGCCAGGCGCTGTTCACCCTGTTCGGCGTCGCCGCGCTCGTCATGGCGCTGAACGGGATGTTCGATCATAATGGCGTCCTTCGGCTGGTGCTCACCGGCACGGCGCTGGCGCTGGCGCTGCTCGCCGCCGTCGCCTTCGGGCAGAAGCCGGTGCTGCGGCTGGCGGCGCGGCTGGCGGCGCGGCTGCTGCCGGCGTCGGTCGCCTCGTTCGACGCGGTCGCGGCGCGGCTGGCGGCGATCTACCGCGACCCGCGGGCGGTGGCGCTTTCCTTCGCCGCGAACCTTGCCGCCTGGGTGGCGAGCGGGCTGGGCGCGTGGTTGGCGCTGCGGCTGATCGGAGCACCGATGGGCGTGGTTTCGATCGTCGCGATCGAGGCGCTGGTCTTCGCCGTCCGCTCGATCGCCTTCGTCGTACCCGGTGCGCTGGGGGTGCAGGAAGGGGCGTATTTGCTGCTCGCGCCCGCCTTCGGCCTCGATCCGCAGGCAGCGGTCGCGCTGTCCCTCCTCAAGCGCGCGCGCGACCTCGCCATCGGCGTGCCGGCGCTGATCGCCTGGCAGGCGGGCGAGGGGCGGCGGCTGCTCGCATAGACCTCCCCTCCCCTTCAGGGGAGGGGGAGAGACGGGCGAAGCCCGGCCTGGGGGTGGGGGCGGTGCAGGAGGAAGCACTTGGCTCGGCTGCGCCGTCGCCCGACCCCCGCCCCCTCCCCTGAAGGCAAGGGGAAGGCCTAGCTCCTACACGCCAGCTGCCCCTGGATCGCCGCACACTCCTGCCGCTGCCCGCCGCGGTTGATGCGGACACTCGGCGTGCCCTGGCGCACCGCGCTCGCCACCGCCGCGACCGAGCCGACCGTCTGGCCGTTGACCGCCTCGACGATATCGCCGGGCTGGAGGTAGCCGAACTGCGCCGCCGGCGACCCTTGCGCGACCGCCGTGACGACGACGCCGTGTTCGGGCAGGCCCGCGCCGAGCTCCTGGGCGAACGCCGGCGACAGGTTGCCGACGGTCACGCCGGCAAGCAGGTTGTCGCCGCCGATGGTGGTCAGCGACCGCGGCGGGTTCTCCGGCGGCTTGGCGAGCGTCAGGCCGACGTGCTCGGTGCGCCCGCCGCGGAGAAGGGTCAGGTCGAGCTTCGTCCCCACCCCCTGCGTCGCGATGCGGTAGCGGAGCATCCCTGGGTCGGCGATGTCCTTGCCGTCCACGGCGGTCAGCACGTCGCCGACGCGGATGCCCGCCGCCGCCGCCGGCGAGCCGGGCGAGACCGCCGTGACCAGCACGCCGCCCGGCCGGTCGAGCCCGGCAAGCCGCGCGCTGTCAGCGGTAACCGGCTCGCCCTCGGCACCGATCCAGCCGGTGACGAGCTTGCCCGTGCCGGCCGCGGCGAGGAAGACGCGGACGATGTTCGCGGGAATTGCGAAGCCGATGCCGTTCGACCCGCCCGAGCGCGTGTAGATCGCGCTGTTGATGCCGACGAGGTCGCCGTGCAGGTCGAGCAGCGCGCCGCCCGAGTTGCCGGGATTGATCGCGGCGTCGGTCTGGATGAAGAACTGATAGTCGCTGACGCCGACTCCGGTCCGCGCCACCGCCGAGACGATGCCGTGCGTCACCGTCTGACCGACGCCGAACGGGTTGCCGACGGCGAGCACGACGTCGCCGACCTCCGCCCGGTCGCTGTCGCCGAGCCGGATGACGGGCAGGCGCGCGCCCTTGGTATCGACGCGCAGCAGGGCAAGGTCGCTCTTGGCGTCGGCGAAGACCAATCTCGCCTTGTACTCGCGGCGGTCGGACAGGCTGACGAGGATTTCGTCCGCCCCCTGGACGACATGGTTGTTGGTGACGATCAGCCCATCCGCCTGGACGATTACGCCGGACCCGAGCGACTGCTCGACGCGCGGCTGCGGCGCGCCGCCGCCGAAGAACTGGCGGAAGAAGGGGTCGTCCATCATCGTCGCGCGCGTGCGGATGGTGCGCGCCGAATAGACGTTGACCACCGCCGGGGCCGCCCGCCTGGCGACGGGAGCAAAGCTCAGCTGCAGCTGCCCCGCGTCGGTCGGCGCAACCCGCGTCGCGGCGACCGGCGGCGGCGGGGCGATCACGTCGGCGCTGACCGGCGTCCGCCCGAAGCCCGTCTCGAGGCCGAGCGCCAGCGCCAACCCGGCGGCGGCACCGCCGCCGAGGAGCAGGATG
>JAFARM010000284.1 GCA_019245455.1 Sphingomonadaceae bacterium
GCCCTACCCGCTCATGCTGAGCCTGTCGAAGCACGCTCCGCCCTACCCGCTCATGCTGAGCCTGTCGAAGCACGCTCCGCCGAACCCGCTCATGCTGAGCCTGTCGAAGCACGCTCAGTCAGCAGGAGCGGGACGGGTCAGGCGAACTCGGGCTGGCGTCGCCCGATGCGCCAGCCCAGCCGCGGCAGGCGCAGGCGACGGCGGCGGCGCGGGGCCGGAGCGATGACGGCGAGGACCGGCGCGTCGGTCGACGCCAGCAGGTCCTCGGTCCCGCGCACCTGGCGGCTGCGCAGTTCGCCGAGGAGCATCAGGGCGACGGCGAAGACGAAGCTGGCGACCGCCGCGATGCCGACCGACAGCGGGATGTTGGGATAGGTCGGGTCGTCGCTGGCGATGACGTCGCCGACGACCCGCAGCCCGCTCGGCGCGGCGGCGACCGTATCAAACATCGCGACGTGGCTGGCGATGCCCTGATAATGGCGGGTCTTCAGCGCGATGTCGCGGTCGAGGCTGGCGAGATGGTCGTAGAGCGGCGTGCGGGCGAGAAGATTGAGCCGGCTCTTCAGATACTCGGCATCGCGCTGGCGGCGGACGAGGCCGGTCAGCGCGTCGGGTGCGTTGGCACCCTGGGCGAGGACCGCCGATTCGCGCGCATACTGCTCCGCGACGGTCGCCCGCTGCGCTTCGAGCGCCACGGTCGCCGGGTTGGCGTCGCCGCGCAGACGCATGACGACGAGGTCGGCGTCGATCGCGTCGAGCCGACGCTTGAGCTGGTCGACCGACGCCTGGTCCTCGGGCGACGGGATCAGCGGCGCGTTCTTCGCCGCCTGCTCGAGCGCCTGGAAATGCTCGAGGTAGTCGAGGCCGCCCTGCGGCGTGTCGAGGGCGATGTTGTTCGCCCTGACATAGGCCTCGCGCTCGGCCTGCGCCGCCTGCAGCTCGCCGAGCGCGCGCTGCGCCTGCGTCCGGTTCCACGCCGCTGCGCGCCGCGCCGCCTCCGCCCGCAACCGCCCGCTTTCGTTGATGTAGGCGGTGCGGATCAGCGCCACGACCTGCTTCGCCGCCTCGAGCGAGGTCGAGCTGTAGTAGATCTCGATGATCGAACTGTCCTCGAGCTGGCTGACCTGGATCGACCGCTTGAGCTGCTCGCCGGCCCAGGCGGTGATGTCGCCGACGCCGCCGGTCGCGTCCTGCCAGGCGCTGATCACCTGCGGATTGTCCGGCCAGCCGAGCTTGGTGGCGACGTCGCGGACGACCCCGTCCTCGGTGACGAGGTGCATCTCGCTGCTGATGTACCCCGCCTCGGTACCGAACTTGAGCATCGAGAACTGGGCCGGGTCGGGGTTGTCGATGTTGAGCATGACCCGCGCCTTGGCGGTGTACTGGCGCGGCTGCGAATCGGCGAGGACATAGGCGACCGCGCTGGCGACGAGCACCATCAGCGCGATGCGCAGCCAGCCGGCGCGCAGCACGGCGAGGAACTGGCCGAGGCTCATGCCGCCGCCGCCGACGCCAGGTCGCGGCAGGCGCGCCAGACCTTCTCCGGCGTCGCCGGCATCTCGATCGGCGTGCCGTCAAGCGCGTCGATGATCGCGTTCATGATCGACGGCATCGCCCCAATCGTGCCGGCCTCGCCGCAGCCCTTGACGCCGAGCGGGTTGGTCGGGCTCGGCACGCCGCGCGTGGCGAAGCCGATCGCCGGCGGCATATCGTCGGCGCGCGGGATGCCATAGTCCATGAACGATCCGGTCAGCAGCTGCGCGCCGTCGCCGTAGATGACATCCTCGAGCAGGACTTGGCCCAGCCCCTGGGCGACGCCGCCGTGGATCTGCCCCTCGACCAGCATCGGGTTCATCAGGATGCCGAAGTCGTCGACGAGGCTGTAGCGGACCACCTTGGTCGTGCCGGTCGCGGGGTCGATCTCGACCTCGGCGACGTGGCAGCCGTTGGGGAAGGTCGGGCGCGGCTTCTCGGGCTTGTACACCGCGCGGCCGTCGAGCGCGCTGGGGTGGCGCGCGGCCAGTTCGGCGAGGCTGACAGTGCGGTTGGTGCCGCGCGCGCGGAACACGCCGTCGGCATAGTCGATCTCGCCCGCGTCGAGGTCGGCCTCGGCCAGCTCGATCCCGCGCGCGACCATGTCGTCGCCCGCCTCGATCACCGCGCCGCCGCCCCAGGCGAGGCTGCGCGAGCCGCCGGTGCCGTTGCCCTGGTCCAGCCGCGCCGTGTCACCCTGGACGATGCGGACCTGCTCGATGGGCAGGCCGAGCCGGTCGCTCAGCACCTGGGCGTAGGCGGTCTCGTGCCCCTGCCCGTTCGACTGGGTGCCGACCGCCGCCTCGACAATGCCGTCCGTCCCGACGCGGATGTCGGCGAATTCCTCGCTCGAGCCGCCGCCGGCGATCTCGACGTAATAGGCGATGCCGCGGCCGTAGCGCAGGCCCTTCGCCGCCGCGGCGGCCTTGCGTTCCGCGAAGCCCGCCCAGTCGGCGCCCGCCAGCGCCTGGTCGAGCACGGCGGGGAAGTCGCCGACGTCGAAGGTCAGGCCGAGCCCGTTGGCGTGCGGCAGCTCGTCGGGGCGGAGCAGGTTCCGCCGCCGGATTTCGTCCGCCCCGATCCCCAGCTCGCGCGCGGCGGCGTCCATCAGCCGCTCCATGATGTACGCCGACTCCGGTCGCCCCGCGCCGCGATAGGCGTCGATCGGCGCGGTGTTGGTGACGACGCCGTGGACCCGATTGTGGATCGCCGGGATGCGATAGACGCCGCCGATGATCCGCCCGCCGGCGACCGTCTGGATGCCGGGTCCGAACTGCGACTGGTACGCCCCGAGGTCGCTCCACGTCTCGACCTGGAGCGCGGTGATCAGGCCGTCGGCGTCGAAGCCGATCGCCGCGTCGCTGACCATCGCCCGACCGTGGGTGTCGGTCTGGAAGGCGTCGCCGCGCTCGCCGGTCCACTTGACCGGGCGGCCCAGCGCGCGGGCGGCGTGCAGGACGAGGCCGTACTCGGGATAGAGGAACGCCTTCATGCCGAAGCCGCCGCCGACGTCTCCGGTGCGGACGCGCATCGCCGAAGGATCGACCCCCATGATGCCGGCGAGCATCTTCTGCGCGCCGGCCACGCCCTGGCCGCCGAAGTCGAGGGTGAAGGCCGCGCCGTCCCACCGGCCGACGGCGGCGCGGACCTCCATCGACGTCGGGGCGACGCGGTTCTGGACGATGCGCAGCCGGGTGACGTGGGCGGCGGCGGCGATCCCCGCCTCGGCCCTGGCGGCGTCGCCCAAGGGGAAGGCAAACAGGTCGTTCGACCTGGCATCTGCCCACACCTTCGGCGCGCCATCTGCCAACGCCTCGGCTAGCGTCGTCACCGCCGGCAGCTCGTCATAGTCGACGACCACCGCCTCGGCCCCGGCGCGCGCCGCCTCGCGGCTCTCGGCGACGACGAAGGCGACCCCGTCGCCGACGAAGCGGGCGACATCGCCGGTCAACAGCGGCCGCGGCGTCGCGTCCCTGGCGAAGGGGACGAGGCAGGGGATGACGCCGTAGGTCGCCACGTCGGCGTGGGTGTAGACGGCGACGACGCCGGGCACCGCCAGCGCCTCCGCCGTGTCGATACCGGTGATCCGCGCGTGGCCATAGGGCGAGCGGACCGTCGCGGCGAACAACATCCCGGCTTCGGCGATATCGTCGGTGAAGCGGCCGCGCCCGGTCAGCAGGCGGAAATCCTCGACCCGCTTGGGCGACTGGCCGATGCCGAACTTCATGGGCGAACTCCGTGGTGGCGACGGATCATAGCCGGACGGCGGCAGCGGGTCGCGGGGAAATATGTCCCGCACGGCTGGCGGCCTCCCGGTGACCTCAGGAGCCGATCCGGCACTCTCCCTGTCATCCCGGCGCAGGCCGGGACCCATGATCTCGAACGTCTGAGATCATGGGTCCCGGCCTGCGCCGGGATGACAACGCGGTGCTTCAGCGCCCGATCAGCCGCCGTGCCTGCGCGTCCGCCATCGCGTCGGTCGGCTGTCCGCTCGCGTCGGCCTCGGCGAAGATCGCCGCCAGCCGCGGCTCGATCGCAGCGATGTCGGCGGCGACCGAGGCGGCGTCGCCGCGGCCGAGATATTCGGCGACGACGTTGATGATACCGCCGGCGTTGATGACATAGTCGGGCGCGTAGAGGATGCCGCGGCCGTGGATGCGCGCCCCGTCCGCCGGCGTCGCCAGCTGGTTGTTCGCCGCCCCCGCGACGATCGCCACGTCGAGCGCGGCGATGCTGTCCTGCGTCAGGACCGCACCCAGCGCATTGGGGCTGAACACGTCGGCGGCGACGGTCATGATCTCCGCGACCGGCACGCGCTTTGCGCCCAGCCGCGCGGCGAGCGCCCCGGCGCGCGCCTCGTCGACATCGGCGACCGTCAGCCGCGCCCCTGCCGCCGCCAGCCGCTCGGCGACGCCGCCGCCGACGCTGCCCAGCCCCTGGATGGCGACGTGGACGCCGGCGAAGTCGTCGCGGCCGAGCTTGTGCCGCACCGCCGCGCGCATCCCGACGAACACGCCCTCCGCCGTCGACGGGCCGGGGTTGCCGCCCGCCGCGCCACCGGCGACCGGCAGGCCGCTGACGTGCTTCGTCGCCCGCGCGATGACCGTCATGTCGGCGTCCGACATCCCGACATCCTCGGCCGTGACATAGCGGCCGCCGAGCCCCTCGATCGCGCGCCCGAACGCCTCGAGCAGCGCGTCGGTCTTGGCACCGTCCTTGAAGACGACGGCCTTGCCGCCGCCCATCGGCAGGTTCGCCATCGCGTTCTTGTAGCTCATGCCGCGCGACAGGCGCAGCGCGTCGGTCAGCGCCGCGGCGTCGTCGGCATAGTGCCAGTAGCGGCAGCCGCCCGCCGCCGGGCCGCGGTGCGTCGAGTGGACGGCGATGATCGCGCGGAGGCCGCTTGCCGGGTCGGAAAAGAGATGCACGGCCTCGTGCG
>JAFARM010000406.1 GCA_019245455.1 Sphingomonadaceae bacterium
GCAGCGCCTGCTGCGTTTACGGCCTGACCTTCACCAGTCATTTCTACGGTGCCCGGCGCAGCGTCGGCTATGTGCCGTTCAACTCCGAGACGCTCGTCACCGGCAAGCTGTTCGAAGACATCCGCGACGCGGTCCACGACCTCGCCGACCCCGCGCTCTACGACAGCATCGTCGTCACCAACCTGTGCGTGCCGACCGCGAGCGGGGTGCCGCTGCAGTTGCTGCCCAAGGAAATCAACGGCGTCCGCATCATCGGCATCGACGTGCCGGGCTTCGGCATCCCGACCCACGCCGAGGCCAAGGACGTGCTCGCCGGTGCGATGCTCGCCTACGCCCGCCGCGAGGCGGAGGCCGGCCCCGTCGCCGCCCCCGCGTCGCGCCCCGACAAGCCGACGGTCACGCTCCTCGGCGAAATGTTCCCCGCCGACCCGATGGGCATCGGCGCGCTGCTCGCCCCCATGGGCCTTGCCGCCGGGCCGGTGGTGCCGACGCGCGAGTGGCGCGAGCTGTACAGCGCGCTCGACTGCGCCGCCGTCGCCGCGATCCACCCCTTCTACACGGCCAGCGTCCGCGAGCTCGAGGCGGCGGGACGCGCCGTCGTCGGCTCGGCCCCGGTCGGGCGCGACGGCACCGCCGCCTGGCTCGACGCGATCGGCGCGGCGACGGGCACGGCCCAGCACCGGATCGACGCAGCCAAGAACGCCGCCCTGCCGAAGATCGCCGCGGCGCTTGCCGCGACGCCGATCACGGGCCGCATCACCGTGTCGGGCTACGAAGGGTCGGAACTGCTCGTCGCCCGCCTGCTGATCGAGAGCGGGGCGACGGTGGAATATGTCGGCACCGCCTGCCCGAAGACATTGTGGTCGGAGCCTGACCGCGACTGGCTCGCGGCGCGCGGCGTGCCGGTCAAGTACCGCGCCAGCCTCGCCGACGACCTTGCCGCGGTCGATGCGCTGCGCCCCGACCTCGCCATCGGCACGACGCCCGTCGTCCAGCACGCCAAGGAGCGCAGCATCCCGGCGCTCTACTTCACTAACCTGATCTCCGCGCGCCCGCTGATGGGCGCGGCCGGGGCGGGGAGCCTCGCCACCGTCGTCAACGCCGCGATGCGCAATCGCGCGCGCTTCGACCGCATGACCGCCTTCTTCGACGGCGTCGGCCACGGCGACACCGCCGGCGTGTGGGAGGACACCCCCCGCCTGCGCCCCGAGTTCAAGGCGAAGTACGCCGGCCAGCGGATCGCCGCGGCCAAGGCCGAGGAGTCGGTCGGGTCATGACCCGCTTCACCCTTCCCGTCATCCCCGCGAAAGCGGGGACCCATCTCCAGGCGCCGGAGATGGGTCCCCGCTTTCGCGGGGATGACGGGTTTATCGCGGGTGGGGCCCTGTGACCCTCGTCCTCGATCATGACCGGGCCGGCGGCTATTGGGGAGCGGTCTACGCCTTCACCGCGATCAAGGGGCTTCAGGTCATCATCGACGGCCCGGTCGGCTGCGAGAACCTGCCGGTGACCAGCGTCCTCCACTATACCGACGCGCTGCCGCCGCACGAGCTGCCGATCGTCGTCACGGGGCTGGGCGAGCAGGAGCTCGGCCGCGACGGCACCGAGGGCGCGATGAAGCGGGCGTGGAAGACGCTCGATCCCGACCTGCCCGCGGTCGTCGTCACGGGATCGATCGCCGAGATGATCGGCGGCGGCGTCACGCCCGAGGGCACCAACATCCAGCGCTTCCTGCCGCGCACTATCGACGAGGACCAGTGGCAGGCCGCCGACCGCGCGCTGACCTGGCTGTGGACCCAGTTCGGGTCGAAGAAGGTGCCACCGGTAAAGCCGCTGAAAGACGGGCAGAAGCCCAAGGTCAACATCATCGGCGCGCAGTACGGCTGCTTCAACCTGGCGAGCGACTTGGCCGAGATCCGCCGCCTGGTCGAGGGCATCGGGGCGGAGGTGGCGCAGGTCTTCCCGCTCGGCAGCCACCTCGCCGACGTCAAGCGCCTGCCCGAGGCAGCGGTCAACGTCTGCCTGTACCGCGAGTTCGGCCGCGGCCTGTGCGAGGCGCTCGAGCGCCCGTACCTGCAGGCGCCGATCGGCATCGGATCGACGACGCTGTTCCTCAGGAAGCTTGGCGAACTCCTCGGCCTCGACCCCGAGCCGTTCATCGCGCGCGAGAAGCACACGACGATCAAGTCGGTGTGGGACCTGTGGCGCTCGGTGACGCAGGACTTCTTCGGCACGGCGAGCTTCGCCGTCGTCGCCACCGAGACCTACGCCCGGGGCCTGCGCGCCTACCTCGAGGACGACCTCGGTCTGCCGTGCACGTTCGCCGTCAGCCGGACCGCCGGGGTCAAGCCCGACAATGCCGCGGTGCGCGAGCTGATCCGGACCAAGCCGCCGCTCGTCCTGTTCGGCAGCTACAACGAGCGGATGTACCTCGCCGAGACGGGCGGCCGCGCCGTCTACGTGCCGGCGAGCTTCCCCGGCGCCGTCATCCGCCGCCATACCGGCACGCCGTTCATGGGCTACGCCGGCGCGACCTACCTGCTGCAGGAGGTGTGCAACGCGCTGTTCGACGCGCTGTTCGCCATCCTGCCGCTGGCCACGACGATGGACGCCGACCGCGCCGACGGGGCGACGCCGGCGCGCCTCCACCGCGAGCTCGCCTGGGCCGACGCCGCGCGCGACGACTTGGCCGCGCTGGTCGAGGCGCAGCCGGTCCTCGTCCGCATCTCGGCCGCCAAGCGGCTGCGCGACGCCGCTGAGCGCGGCGCGCGCGCCGCCGGCGAGCGCGAAGTGACCCCCGCACGCGTGGCGCAGGCCGCGCGCCTCGAGATGGCGGCATGACCGCCGCCCACCCCTTCGGCCCCACGGGCCAACACCCTCGCCGTGGCGATGACCGCCGCGTCGAACTCCGCCTCGCCGGTTGGTCGGCGACCTTTTCAGGCGGGCAACAAGGAGGCGACGAATGATCGAAAAGGACGATGGCATCGGGGTACGCACGTACCTCACTGCCGAGGAAGCGAAGGACTTCCACAAGCTGTTCATGATGAGCTTCATCATCTTCACGGTGATCGCCATCTTCGCCCACTTCCTCGTCTGGCAGTGGCGTCCGTGGCTGCCCCCGGTCGGCGGCTACAAGGATCAGGCAACCACCACCGCCAGCGCCGCCGTTCCGGCGTCGCCGGCCCACGGCTAAGGGAGAAAACCCATGTGGAGAATGTGGCAGACCTTTGACCCGCAGCGGGTCCTCGTCGCGCTGGGCGTGTTCCTGTTCGTCCTCGCGCTTCTCATCCACTTCATCCTGCTCAGCACCAACCGCTTCAACTGGCTCGACGGGCCGAAGGCGGGTGCGGCTGCGGTGGGCGTGACGGCGCAGGCCGATCCGGCGGCGGCGACGCCGGCGGCGGTGCAGGCGGCCGACCCGGCGGCGGCTCCTGCCGCGGCCCCGGCGGCGGTCGCGCAGTAAGCGAGTACACGACGGGGAGCGTCCGCCGACCGGACCTCCCCGTCGACCAAGCCTGACGGGTAATCGCCCGCATCGGAGGGGCCGACCATGGCACTGCTGAGTTTCGAACGGAAATACCGGGTGCGGGGCGGCACGCTGATCGGCGGCGACCTGTTCGACTTCTGGGTGGGGCCGTTCTACGTCGGCTTCTTCGGCGTGACGACGGCGTTCTTCGCCATCCTGGGCACGGCCCTCATCTTCTACGGCGCGGCGATCGGCGGGACGTGGAACCCGTGGCTGATCAACATCGCGCCGCCCGACCTCAAGTACGGGCTGGCGCTGGCGCCGCTCGCGGCGGGCGGGCTGTGGCAGATCATCACCATCTGCGCGATCGGGGCCTTCTGCTCCTGGGCGCTGCGCGAGGTCGAGATCTGCCGGAAACTCGGCATGGGCTATCACGTCCCCTTCGCCTTTTCGGTCGCGATCCTCGCCTATGTCACGCTGGAGGTGTTCCGGCCGCTGCTGCTCGGGGCTTGGGGGCACGGCTTCCCCTACGGCATCTTCAGCCACTTGGACTGGGTGTCGAACACCGGCTACCAGTACCTGCACTTCCACTACAACCCGGCGCATATGCTGGCGGTGAGCTTCTTCTTCACCACCACGCTCGCGCTCTCGCTGCACGGCTCGCTGATCCTGTCGGCGGCGAACCCGGGCAAAGGCGAGGTGATGAAGGCGCCCGAGCACGAGGACACCTTCTTCCGCGACTTCATCGGCTATTCGGTCGGCACGCTCGGCATCCATCGGCTGGGGCTGTTCCTGGCCCTGTCGGCGGGGTTCTGGAGCGCGGTGTGCATCATCATCAGCGGCCCGTTCTGGTCGCGCGGCTGGCCGGAATGGTGGACGGG
>JAFARM010000276.1 GCA_019245455.1 Sphingomonadaceae bacterium
TGGCGGCCACGCTCGCCGAGAACTTCGGCTCGCTCGCGCAGAGCTGGTGGTTCACCGTGCGCGTCACCTTCGCCGCGCTCGCGCTGGCCGTCGCGGGCGGCGTGCTGCTGGCGGCGCTGTTCGCGGCGGGGGCGGAGCTCGGCCTGATCTGCCCGGCCGCGCAGGGCGGCGAGGCGGCGTGGGCGGGCGAGGTCGACGTCATCGCCGCGCCGGACCTGCTCAGCCTCATCAACCACCTGAAGGGCACGCAATTGCTGTCGCCGCCGGTGCGCGCGGTCGCCGAGGTGGTGCGCGGCGGCCCCGACCTCGGCGAGGTCAAGGGGCAGGAGACGGCGAAACGCGCGCTCGAGATCGCCGCGGCGGGCGGGCACAACCTGCTGATGAGCGGCCCGCCGGGGTCGGGCAAGTCGCTGCTCGCCGCCGCGCTCCCCGGTATCCTCCCCGACCTGACCCCGTCCGAGGCGCTCGAAGTGTCGATGGTCGCGTCGATGGCGGGCGAGCTCGAAGGCGGCAAGCTGCTGCGCTCGCGGCCGTACCGCTCGCCGCACCACTCGGCGTCGATGCCGGCGCTGGTCGGCGGCGGCACGCGGGCGCGGCCGGGCGAGGTCAGCCTGGCGCACCTCGGCGTCCTGTTCCTCGACGAGCTGCCCGAGTTCCAGCGGACGGTGCTCGATTCGCTGCGGCAGCCGCTCGAGACCGGGCAGATCACCGTCAGCCGCGCGGCGCTCCACGTCACCTACCCGGCGCGGGTGCAGCTGATCGCCGCCATGAACCCGTGCCGCTGCGGGCATCTCGCCGATGCCGCGCTCGCCTGCGCGCGGGCGCCGAAGTGCGCGGCGGACTATCAGAGCCGCGTGTCGGGGCCGCTGTTCGACCGCATCGACCTCCACGTCGACGTCGCCGCGGTCAGCGCCGCCGACCTGACCCTGCCGCCGCCGGCCGACGACAGCGCCACGGTGCGCGCCCGCGTCGAGGTCGCTCGCGCGCGGCAGACGGCGCGCTATGCCGCGAGCAAGGCCTCGGCCGGGCCGGCCGCCACCGGGCCGCGGACCAACGCCGAGGCCGACGGCAAGCTGCTCGAGGCGGTCGCGACGCCGGATGCGCCGGGGCAGAAACTGCTGGTGCAGGCGACACAGGCGCTCAAGCTGTCGGCGCGCGGCTACCACCGCGTGCTGCGCGTGGCGCGGACGATCGCCGACCTGGCGGGGGCGGAGACGGTTGGGCGCATCCATGTGGCGGAGGCGCTGAGCTTCCGCCGTCAGCCGCTGGTGAACTGAGCGACCTGCCTAATGTCATCCCGGCGCAGGCCGGGACCCCTGATCTCAGACGGTCGAGATCTTGGGTCCCGGCCTTCGCCGGGATGACGGCAAGAAAGTTGTGCCAAGCTGTCGCGCGATGCGCCTCCGCTCGCAACGGTCATTCCGGCGCACGCGGGAACCCATCTCCCGCCGCGCGAAGGTGGCGATGCGCGCGTCGCGTCGGGCCGACGCTCGGGAGATGGGTCCCCGCTTGCGCGGGGATGACGGATTAAAACCGCCGCTCTCACCCCGTCCGCGCCAGCGCGTTCAGCGCCGCGCGCACCCGCTGGCGGACGCCGGGGTCGCGCGTCGTCTCGAGCATCGCGCCGAGCGACGCGCGCGCCGCGGCGTTGTCGCCGGCAAGCTGTTCCAGCCGCGCGCGTTCCCACCACAGCGCCGTGAACCCCGGCGCGATCAGCGTCATGCGTTCGTGCAGGGTCAGCGCGCGGGCGACATCGCCGGCCCGCCGCGCGCGCGTCGCCTGGTTCGTCACCAGCCGGACGAGCGTCGCCCGGTTGCTCAGCGGCACGAGGTGCTCGGCCTCGACCCCGCCCGCGCCGACGATCCGCGCCAGCACGCCCGCGAGGCCACGCGGCCCGAGCAGGCGGCCGCCGTCGAACGGGTCGATCAGCTGCGTCACCGGCTCGGTCCCGATGCGGACGACGACATGGCCAGGCAGGCCGATCGGGTCGGCCGCCCAGCCGACGCGCCGGGCGAGCGCGACGTACAGGATCGACAGCGTCACCGGCAGGCCGAGCTTGCGGTCGAGCAGCATCAGGAAATCGGCGTTGGCCGGGTTGTCGTAGTCGCCGGCGTCGCCGGTGATCTCCGCGTCCTGTGCGACCAGCTCGGCCAGCAGGCGGGCGCGCACCGCCACCGAGTCGATCCACGCCGCCTCGCGCTGCAGGCGGAGGACGAGGCCGGTCAGGCGGGCGCGGGCGGTGTCGAGCGCGGCGTCGGGATGATCGGCGGCGGCGATCAGCAGCGCAGCCTCGGCAAGGTCGAGGTCGGCATCGTCGACCAGGCCGAGGCGGGCGAGGCCGGAGGACCGCAGGGCCACGTCGTTCATCACTGTCTCCCGCGCGTGTTTCCCGTCTCAACGTCGAAAACGACAGGATGTCCCGCGCGCCGGCGCTTGTCGAGCCGCTTCATGCGCCCGCCCCGCCGTCCCGGAGCGCGAGCGCGCGGGCATAGACGGCCGAGCGCGGCAGGCCGAGCGCGGCGCTCACCTCGGCGACGGCGGCACTGAGTTTCTGCCGCGCCAGGGCGGCGCGAAGCGCGTCGTCGAGGTCGGCGGCGGACATCGCAGCGCCCGCAGGCGGCCCGACGACGAGGACGACCTCGCCGCGCGGCGGCGCCTCGGCATAGCGCGCGGCGAGGGCGGTGAGCGTGCCGCCCGCCGTCTCCTCGAAGCGCTTGCTGATTTCGCGCGCGACCGCCGCCGGCCGGTCGCCGAGGCGCGCCGCCAGCGCCGCCAGCGTCGCCGCCGCCCGCGGCCCCGATTCGTAGAGGACCAGCGTCGCCCGCACGCCCGCCACCTCGGCGATCGCCGCGTCCCTCGCGCCCGCCTTGGCCGGCAGGAAGCCCAGGAACAGGAAGCGGTCGGGCGGCAGCCCGGCGAGCGTCAGCGCAGCGATGGCGGCGCACGGGCCGGGGATCGTCACGACGGTGACCCCCGCCGCCCGCGCGTCGCGGACCAGTTTGTATCCTGGGTCGGAGATCAGCGGCGTACCGGCATCGCTGACCAGCGCCACTGCTTCGCTCGCCGCGCGCGCGACGAGGCCGGGGCGCACGGCGTCGGCGTTGTGGTCGTGGTACGGCGTCATCGGCACCCGGGCCCCGATGTGCGCCAGGAGCTTCGCCGTCACCCGCGTGTCCTCCGCCGCGATCACCGCCGCGCCGGCCAGCACGGCGGCGGCGCGCGGCGAGAGATCGCCGAGATTGCCGATCGGCGTCGCGACGATGTAGAGGCCGGGGGCAAGGGGGCCGGGCTCCGCGGGGTCGGCTGAGGAAGGCGTCATATGCGTATCATGGGCCAGCGCGCGACGAACGGAAACCGCGCCGCGCGCTTCGCCGCGGTGGCGACCGGCCTGATCGCCGCCGCGTGCAGCACGGGGC
>JAFARM010000285.1 GCA_019245455.1 Sphingomonadaceae bacterium
GAGCGCGGCCAGACCTGTTCCGGCTGCGGCCTGTGCGCGGCGCTCGGGGGAGGCGCGGTCGAGCTGACGACGGTCGCCCCCGGCTACACCCGCCCGCGGCAGGTGGCGACGCTGACGCCGGAGCCGGAGCGCGCGATCGCCGCCACCTGCCCCGGCCTCGTCGTCGACGTCCGCTCCGATGCGCCGCACGTCGATCCGCTATGGGGCCCGTGGCGGACGGTGGTGACGGGGTATGCGACCGACGCCGACCTTCGCCACCACGCCTCGTCGGGCGGGGTGCTGTCGGCGCTGCTCGTGCAGGCGCTCGCCGAGGGGTTGGTCGATTATGTCGTGCAGACAGCGATGGACCCGGCGCGGCCGCTCGCCAACACGACCATCGTCTCGACCGACGCCGCCGGCGTGTTCGCTGCCGCCGGTTCGCGCTATGCCGCCTCGTCGCCGCTGGCCGAGATCACCGCCCGCCTCGACGCGCCCGGTCGCTTCGCCTTCGTCGGCAAGCCGTGCGATGTCGACGCCCTGCGCGCGCTCGCCCGCATCGACCCGCGCGTCGATGCCAAGGTGCCGCTGATGCTCGCCTTCTTCTGCGCCGGGGTGCCGAGCGGCGACGGGGCGCGGCGCATCCTGAAGGCGATCGACGCTCCCGAGGATCAGGTCACCGCCTTCCGCTACCGCGGCGACGGTTGGCCGGGTCAGGCGACAGCGACGCTCCGCGACGGCACCACGCGCGGCATGAGCTACCACGACAGCTGGGGCATGATCCTGTCGAAGGAGATCCAGTTCCGCTGCAAGATCTGCCCCGACGCGGTGGGAGCCGCCGCCGACATCGCCTGCGCAGACGCCTGGTACGGCGACGACAAGGGCTACCCGAGCTTCACCGAGCAGGACGGCCGCAGCTTGGTCATGGTCCGCACCGCCGCTGGCCAGGCGCTCTACGACCGCGCGCTTGCCGCCGGGCGCATCGCCGCCGAGCCACTCGATCCTGCCGAGATCGTGCGGATGCAGCCGTCGCAGGCGCGCCGCAAGCGCGAGATCCTCGCCAGAATGGCCGCGATGGCGGTTGCCGGGCGGCCGATCCCCCGCTACCGCGGGCTGCGGCTGCGCGAGGCGGCGCGGCAGGCCCTGGCGCGGCAGCAGCTGCGCAGCTTCGCCGGCCTCGTCCGGCGTATCGTCAGAGGACAGGCATAGGCATGGGACGACGCGGGATCATCCTCGCCGGCGGATCGGGGACGCGGCTCTATCCGCTGACCAAGCCGGTGAGCAAGCAGCTGATGCCGGTCTATGACAAGCCGATGATCTACTACCCGCTGTCGGTGCTGATGCTGGCGGGCGTCCGCGAGGTGCTGGTCATAACGACACCCGCGGACGCGCCGGCGTTTCGCGGCCTGCTCGGCGACGGCAGTCAGTGGGGCATGGCGATCGCCTACGCTGTCCAGCCCGAGCCGAAGGGCCTGGCGCAGGCGTACCACATTGGCGCCGGCTTCGTGCGCGACGAGCCTTCGGTGCTGATCCTCGGCGACAACATCTTCTATGGCCACGGCCTGCCCGAATTGCTCCGCGCCGCCGATGCGCAGTCGAGTGGGGCGACCGTGTTCGGCTATTACGTCAAGGACCCGCAGGCGTACGGCGTCGTCTCGTTCGATGCTGCCGGCCGTGCTGCGACGATCGAGGAGAAGCCGGCGGCACCGAAGTCGAACTTTGCCGTGACCGGCCTCTACTTCTACGACGGCACCGCCGCCGAGCGGGCGAAGGCGATCCGGCCGAGCGCGCGCGGCGAGCTCGAGATCACCGACCTCAACCGCAGCTACCTCGACGACGGCGCGCTCGAGGTGGCGCTGATGGGCCGCGGCTTCGCCTGGCTCGACACCGGCACCCACGCCTCGCTGCTCGACGCCGCGCTCTACGTCCGCATCGTCGAGGAGCGGCAGGGCCTGAAGATCTGCTGCCCCGAGGAGATCGCCTGGCGCCAGGGCTTCATCGACGCCGAGCAGCTCGCGCGCATCGCCGAGCCGCTGCGCAAGAGCGGCTATGGCGAATACCTGCTGACGCAGCTGAGGATGGCGGGGTGAGCGGCATCTTTTTCTTCTCCCTTCCCCCCCGTGAGCGAAGCGACCGGAGAGCGGGGAGGGTCGGGGTGGGGGAGCGGCCCGTTCCGATGCACACCCATCCAAACGGAGGGACCCCCACCCCGGCCCTCCCCGCTCTCCGATGCTGCGCATCCGGGGGGGAGGGAGAAAGGTGAACGTCGTCGACACGCCCCTCCCCGGCGTCAAGCTCATCGAACCGCGCGTGTTAGGCGACGATCGCGGCTTCTTCATGGAGACGTGGAACGCCCGCAGCTTCGCCGAGGCGGGGCTCGACCTCCATTTCGTCCAGGACAACCACAGCCGCTCCGCGCGCCACGTCCTGCGCGGGTTGCACTTCCAGATCACGAACCCGCAGGGCAAGCTGGTCCGCGTCACCGCCGGCAGCGTCTTCGACGTTGCTGTCGACCTGCGCCGGTCAAGCCCGCACTTCGGCCGCTGGGTCGGCTATGAGCTGTCGGCGGCGAACAAGCGGATGCTGTGGGTGCCGCCGGGCTTCGGCCACGGCTTCGTCGTGCTGAGCGACGTTGCGGACTTCCTCTACAAATGCACCGCGCTCTATGACCCGGCCGCCGAGCGGGCGGTGCGCTGGGACGATCCGACGCTCGGCATCGACTGGGGCCTGGGCGGCGCGACTCCGCTGCTGTCGGCGAAAGACGACGCCGCGCCGCTCCTCGCCGAGGCGGAGGTGTACGCATGAGGGTGCTCGTCGCCGGAGCCGGCGGGCAGCTCGGCCGCGCGCTGCAGGCGAGCGATGCGCCGGGCGTGACGATCGTCGCCCCGCCCGAGGCCGAGTTCGACATCACCGACGCCGATGCCGTCGCCCGCATCGTCGGCGAGGCTCGGCCCGACGTCCTGGTCAACGCCGCCGCCTACACCGCCGTCGACAGGGCCGAAAGCGACGAGGCGACGGCGCGGCGGATCAACGTCAACGCGGTGGGCACGCTGGCGAGCGCGGCACGCAATGCCGGGGCCGGCTTCGTCCACGTGTCGACCGATTTCGTCTTCGACGGGACGGCGCACCGCCCCTACCCGCCCGACGCCGCGCCGAATCCGCTCGGTGCCTATGGCCGCACCAAGCTCGACGGCGAGACGGCGGCGGCCGAGTTCCACCCGAAGCCGCTGATCGTCCGCACCGCCTGGGTCTATGC
>JAFARM010000300.1 GCA_019245455.1 Sphingomonadaceae bacterium
GGCCCCGGTGCCGATGAGGAACGTGCGTCGCGACGGACGGGCGCGCGAGGTCGGAGTCGATGGCAGCGGGACGGGCGCGTTCATGCCCGTCACGATAGCCGAGCCGCGCACCCTTGTCGAAGGCGTCGTGGTGCCGCGCCGGCCGCCGCCTCAGCCGCCGCCGATGCCTTCCGTCACGATGCCGGAGCCGCCGCAGGTCGGGCACGCGCTGCCGTCGATCCGCCCGCTGCCGTTGCACGTGCGGCAGACGTCCTCGCCGGTGCCGGGCGTGCCGGGAGCGGCTTCGTCACCGGGGGCGAGGTCGCCGCTCATCCCTTCTTGCCGGCCTTGGCCCCCTTGCCGCCGCCGCTGCCGGTGCCGGTGCTGCCAGCGGCGTCGTCGCCGCCTTTCTTGGTCACTGCCCCGGCGTTGCCGCCGGCTCCCTTCTGCGCCATCGTCCGTCTCCCTGGTAGGTGCAGGATCAACGGGTTGGCGGAAGGGGTGTTCCGCCGCCTTCCTCCCGCGTGCCGGATGGGCCGGAGGTGGGAGGAGGCGGAGCGGCGTCAGCGCCGCATCATCGTGATGTCATCCCGGCGAAGGCCGGGACGATGACCTCGAAGCGACGTGCAGGAGGGTCCCGGCCTGCGCCAGGATGGCCGGAGAGGGAAGCAGGCACCGCGGCAGAGCCGCGTCGTCGGACGGGCCCGGCGGGAAGGTACGCAGACCCGCCGCCGGGCTTGCGCAAGTCCGCGCCGTGCTGCGCGCGCGCTGCGCGCGCGCTCCGCCCCACCGCGGCTCAAGCCGCGAATTGATTCATCGTGTTGTGCACGCCGCCGGCCTTGAGCGCTGCCTCGCCGGCGAAGGCCTCCTTGTGGTCGTCGCCGATGTCCGATCCGCTCATGTTCTGGTGCTTGACGCAGGCGATGCCCTGCCGGATTTCGGCGCGCTGGACATTCTTGACATAGCCGAGCATCCCCGCCTCGCCGAAATACTCACGGGCGAGGTTGTCGGTCGACAGCGCCGCGGTGTGGTACGTCGGCAGCGTGATCAGGTGGTGGAAGATGCCGGCCCGCGCGCTCGCGTCCTTTTGGAAGGTGCGGATGCGCGCGTCGGCTTCCTGGCCCAGCTCGGTCGCGTCATAGTCGGCGCTCATCAGGCGCGCCCGGTCGTAGGCGCTGACGTTGCGGCCCTCGGCGGCCCAGGCGTCAAACACCTGCTGACGGAAGTTGAGCGTCCAGTTGAAGCTCGGCGAGTTGTTATAGACGAGCTTCGCGTTGGGCACGACGGCGCGGATGCGGTCGACCATGCCGGCGATCTGGGCGATGTGCGGCTTCTCGGTCTCGATCCACAGCAGGTCGGCCCCGTTCTGCAGACTGGCGATGCAGTCCATGATGCAGCGGTCCTCGCCCGTGCCGGCGCGGAACTGGAACAGGTTCGACGGCAGGCGCTTCGGCCGCAGCAGCTTGCCGTCCCGGTTGAGGATGACGTCGCCGTTGCGCGCCGTCGCCGGGTCGATCTCCTCGCAGTCGAGGAAGCTGTTGTACTGGTCGCCGAGGTCGCCGGGCGTCGTCGACACCGCGATCTGCTTGGTCAGCCCCGCCCCCAGGCTGTCGGTGCGGGTGACGATGATGCCGTCGTCGACGCCGAGTTCGAGGAAGGCGTAGCGGCAGGCGCGGACCTTGGCGAGGAAGTCCTCGTGGGGCACGGTGACCTTGCCGTCCTGGTGGCCGCACTGCTTCTCGTCACTGACCTGGTTCTCGATCTGGAGCGCGCAGGCCCCGGCCTCAATCATCTTCTTGGCGAGCAGGTACGTCGCCTCGGCATTGCCGAAGCCGGCGTCGATATCGGCGATGATCGGCACGACGTGCGTCTGGTAGTTGTCAATCGCGTTCGTCAGCTGCTTGGCGCGAAGCTCGTCGCAGCTGGCGCGCGCCGCGTCGAGGTCGCGGAACATCATCCCGAGCTCACGCGCGTCGGCTTGCTTGAGGAAGGTGTAGATCTCCTCGATCAGTGCCGGGACGCTGGTCTTCTCGTGCATCGACTGGTCGGGCAGCGGGCCGAACTCGGAGCGCAGCGCGGCGACCATCCAGCCCGACAGGTAGAGGTAGCGGCCCTTGGTCGAGCCAAAGTGCTTCTTGATCGCGATCATCTGCTGCTGGGCGATGAAGCCGTGCCACGCGCCCAGCGACTGCGTGTAGTTCGCCGGGTCGGCGTCATAGGCGGCCATGTCGGCGCGCATGATCTTCGCCGTGTAGCGGGCGATGTCGAGGCCGGTGAGGAAGCGGTTCTGCAGGCGCATCCGCGTCACGGCGTCGGCGCTGATGCCGTCCCAGGTGCCGCGGTGGCTGGTGATCAGCTCTCCGGCCTTCGCCACCTGCTCGTCGTAGATCATCGCATCTATCCTTTTGACCGGCCTTTACAAGTGGCGCGGGCGACCATTCGATCTGCCCGCGCCCGGCGCTCCTCCCCAGGAAGCTGTTGCACCGTCGTGCCCGATGCCCTAGGCGGGGGTCAATGGCGGACGTGTCGAAATCGTGTCAAAGTGTACGCGGCAGCGGCACTCGCGTGTGTAACGTTGTAAATACCTTCACACCAGAGACGGCCTTCCCGCGTCCACGAAGCCGCCGCCTACCCCGCTCCCCCGTGATCCGCACCGCGGGTGCCTCGCGGAATCGGCCGAGCACGGCGTGAGCGAAGCCAAGCTCTTCGCCGGTGCCCGCCTGCGCCGCCTTCGGCTGCAGCGCGGCGTCACCCAGACGCGCATGGCCGACGACCTCGGCGTCTCGGTCAGCTACCTCAACCTTATCGAGCGCAACCAGCGGCCGCTGACCGCCGCCTTCCTGCTGAAGCTCACCCAGGCCTATGACCTCGACCTGCGCCAGCTGACCGGCGACGACGGCAGCGCGGTGGCGGCCGAGCTGCAGGCGCTGTTCGCCGAGCCGCGGCTGGCCGGGCTCGACGTCGCCCGCGCCGACCTAGCCGAGGTCGCCGCCAACCTGCCCGGGGTCGCCCAGGCGCTGCTCCGCCTCGGCGCGGCACGCACCGCCGAGGTGCCCGCCGCGCCGCCCGGCCCAGTCGAGACGGTGACGGCGCTGCTCCTCGACCGGCGCAACCATTTCCCCGAAGTGGACGCCGCCGCCGAGGCCTTGGCCGACGAGCTGCGCCTGACCGCGAGCGACCTCGCCGCCGGGCTCGCCGAGCGGCTGCGGTCGCGCCACGGCATTGCGGTGCGCATCCTGCCCGATGCCGTCCTGCCGGAGACGCTGCGCCGTCTCGACCTGCACGCGCGCCAGTTGCAGCTCAACGAAAGCCTCGACGCGGCCTCGCGCACCTTTGCCATCGCCTACCAGCTGGCGCTGATCGAGCTGAAGCCGGCGATCGATGCCGCGGTCGCGACTGCCGGCCTGCCGGGCAAGGCGCACGAACGCTTCGCGGTGCAGACGCTGGCCAACTATGCCGCGGCGGCGACGATGATGCCCTATGGCCGCTTCCACGCCGCCGCCGAGGCCTTGGGCTACGACCTCGAGCTGCTGCAGGCGCGCTTCGGCGCGGGGTTCGAGCAGGTCGCCCACCGGCTGACCACGCTGCAGCGGCCGGGCCTGCGCGGCATCCCCTTCCTGATGATCCGTAGCGACCGCGCGGGGAACATCTCCAAGCGCTTCGCCGCCGTGCCGAGCGCGCTCGCCGAACACGGCGGCGGCTGTCCTTTGTGGGTGCTCCACGCGGCCTTCGACCGGCCGGGCAAGATCATGCGCCAGCTGGTCGAGACCGAGGACGGGCAGCGCTGGCTGTCGGTCACGCGCACGGTCCGCACCTATGCCGCGCCGTATCGCCAGGTGCGGCCCGAGTTCGCCATCCTGCTCGCCGCCGATCTGGCGTCGGCGCGGGCGATGGTCTACGCCGACGGCCTCGACACGGGGCCGGGTGCCGCCACCCCGATCGGGCTCGGCTGTGCCCGCTGCCACCGCCCCGCCTGCCGCCAGCGGAGCCTCGCGCCCGCCGGCGTCCGGCTGGCGATCGACGAGCGCAGCCGCGGGCTGACCCCCTTCCGCTTCACCCGAACAGGAGACGACTGATGGCCGCCGGAATCGAGATCAGGGGGGCGATGAAGCCCGGGTTCGAGGGCATCCTGACCGAGGAGGCGCTGACCTTCGTCGCCAACCTCCACCGCCAATACGACCCGACGCGCCTCGCCCTGCTGCGCGCGCGGGAGGCGCGCGCGGCGTGGTGGGACGCCGGCAACCCCATCGACTTCGCCCCCGAGACGGCGAGCGTCCGGATGGGCGACTGGAAGGTCGCCGGCTCGCCCTCCGACCTCCAGGACCGGCGCGTCGAGATCACCGGGCCGGTCGACTGCAAGATGGTCATCAACGCGCTGAACAGCGGCGCCAAGTGCTTCATGGCCGACTTCGAGGACGCCTCGTCGCCGGTGTGGGAGATGATGATCGAGGGGCAGGTCAACCTGTGCGACGCCGTCGCCGGGACGATCGCGCTGGAGGACAAGGGCAAGTCGTACCGACTGAACGAGCGAACCGCGACGCTCATCGTCCGCCCGCGCGGCTGGCACCTGCCGGAAGCGCATGTCGTCATCGACGGCGAGGTCGTGGCCGGCGCGCTGGTCGACTTCGGCCTGTATTTCTTCCACAACGCCCGGGCGCTCGTCGCCAAGGGGACGGGGCCATATTTCTATCTGCCGAAGCTCGAGCATTATCTCGAGGCGCGGCTGTGGAACAACGTCTTCGTCCACGCCCAATCGGTGATGGGGCTGCCGGTCGGCACGATCAAGGCGACGGTGCTGATCGAGACGCTGCCCGGCGCCTTCATGGCCGACGAAATCCTGTACGAGCTGCGCGATCATATCGCCGCGCTCAACTGCGGGCGGTGGGACTATATCTTCAGCTTCATCAAGACCTTCCGCGCCGATGCGACGAAAGTCCTGCCTGATCGCGCCAGCGTCAACATGACCGTGCCGTTCATGCGCGACTATGCGCTCCATGTCATCCGCACCTGCCACAAGCGCGGGGCGCACGCGATGGGGGGCATGAGCGCCTTCACTCCGGTCAAGGGCGACGAGGAAGCGAACGCGCGCGCCTTCGCCGCGGTCAAGGCCGACAAGGAGCGCGAGGTCGGCTTCGGCCACGACGGAACGTGGGTTGCGCATCCGGGGCTGGTGCCGGTGGCGATGGAGGTCTTTGACAAGGCGATGCCGGGGCCGAACCAGCTGTCGGTGATCCCGCCGGGCGAGGTCACGGCCGCGGCGCTGACGACGCCGGCCGAGGGGCCGAAGACGCTCGCCGGGCTGCGGTCGAACGTCAACGTCGGCATCGGCTACATCGCCTCGTGGCTGCGCGGGCAGGGGGCGGCACCGCTGCACAACCTGATGGAGGACGCCGCCACCGCCGAGATCAGCCGCACGCAGGTGTGGCAGTGGCGCGTGACAGCGACCAAACTCGACACGGGCGAGACGGTCGACGCGGCACTGATCGAGGCGACGATCGCGGAGCAGATGGACGTGTGGCAGCGGCAAGTCGGCGACAACTTCTTCGCCGCCGGCAAGTTCGCCGAAGCGGCCGAGGTGTTCCGGACGCTGGTGCTGGCCGATGCGCTCGAGCCGTTCCTGACGCTGCCCGCCTACGCGCATTATTTCGCGCGGTAGGGGGGCGGGCAGACGCGCTGCTTGCCGGCTACCGTGTGACCGCTCGCCAGCTTTGCCGTCGCCC
>JAFARM010000307.1 GCA_019245455.1 Sphingomonadaceae bacterium
GGCACCAAGTTCGGCTGCGGCGCGGGTCTTTGCGGAGCATGCACGGTCCATATCGACGGCAAGGCGGTACGGTCGTGCCAGACGGCGATCGGCGATATCGAGGGCAGCTTCGTCACCACCATCGAGGGCCTGTCGCCCGACCGCAGCCACATCGTCCAGGCGGCGTGGGTCGCGAACCAAGTGCCGCAGTGCGGCTATTGCCAGTCAGGCATGATCATGGCGGTCGCGGCGCTGCTCAAGGAGACGCCGCATCCCACCGACGAGCAGATCGACGGCACCATCACCAACATCTGCCGCTGCGGCACCTATCCGCGGATCAGGAAGGCGATCCACGCCGCCGCCGCGGGCGTCGTCGACGCCGGCGTCGCACCGCCCGGAACGACGTCGGAAGACGCTGCGCGGCGCGCGCCGTCGATGGTGGCGAACCCGCGCCGCGTTGCGTGAAAGCATCCTGACAGCCAAGGCTCAGACAATTTTCACCTTTGTCGGCCTATTGATACGGGCCGCATCGCTAACCGGCGGTGTGGTCGTTGGGGGCGTATTCGGGTGGAGTTGCAGCGTGGGCGCAGCCTTCCGGCTGTTCCGTAACCGTGACGCTGGTCTATGTCGCCGCTGCTTGGCACGTCGCGACGCACGAGCTGCTCGCCTTCGCCGCCGTCGGCATCGCCATCTCGACCTTCGACGATATGCTCGTCGACCTTGCATTCTTCTTTCTTCTCCGGACGCGGCGCGCCGGCACCTTGCCGGTGCCGGGCGACGAGCCGGGGTGGATGGCGATCATCGTTCCGGCATGGGACGAGAGCGCCGTCATCGCCGCCATGCTCACCGACATGACACGGCGGCTTGACTATCCGCGCTACCGGGTCTTCGTCGGCATCTATCCCAACGATCCCGCGACCCGCGACGCCATCGCGATGGTCGCCGATGACCGCATCGTGGTGGTCGCGACGACGCGCCCCGGTCCGACGACGAAGGCTGACTGTCTCAATCATCTATGGCGCGCGGTCGTGGCGCACGAGCAGTCCGCCGGTATGCGGTTCAAGGCGGTGGTCCTCCACGATGCCGAAGATGTCATCGACGCCGCCGAGCTGCGCGTGTTCGACGGACACCTTCCGACGTTGGCGATGGTCCAGCTCCCGGTCATCCCGCTGGTCGATCGCGCTTCGCGGTGGATCAGCGGCCACTACCTCGACGAGTTCGCCGAGGCGCACCGCAAGGACGTCGTCGTGCGCGGAGCCTTGGGTGCCGGCGTTCCGAGCGCCGGCGTCGCCTGTGCGGTCGACCGCGAGATGCTCGGCCGACTGGCGGGCGATCGGGGCGCGCCGTTCGATCCGACGTGCATGACGGAAGACTATGAACTCGGAATGCGTCTTGCAGCGCTGGGCGGACGCGGCGCGCTGCTGCGGATCCGGGGTTCCGGCGGCGTGGTTGCGACGCGGGAACACTTCCCCGCGACCTTCAGCACGGCCGTCCGCCAGAAGACTCGCTGGCTGCTCGGCATCGCGCTCGACGGCTGGGACCGTCTCGGCTGGCGATCGGGATGGGCCGACCGCTATATGCTGCTTCGCGACCGCAAGGCAGTGGTCGCACCCCTGATGGTCGCCGCGGGATATCTCGCGCTGCTGTTCGACGCCGCCGACGTGGTGCTGCGATCCTGGCTGCCGGCGGCGCGGCACTTTGCCCCGCTGGCCCCGCGCGGGTCGGTGTTGGCGATCCTTCTTGTCGGCAACGCGGTCGCCCTCGGCTGGCGGCTCGGCCTGCGCGCGGGCTTCACCACGGCGACCTACGGCTGGCGGGAAGGGTTGCGCGCCGTGCCACGAACGATCGTCGCCAATGCGATCAACGCGGCCGCCGCGGCGCAGGCGCTGCGGCGCTACGGCCGCATCCGTCGCGGCCGCGAGATGCCGCGGTGGGACAAGACGGCGCATCGCTTCCCAGCCGGGCCGAACGGCATCGGCGCATGATGCGAGACGCAAGCCGGCCGGCGCGGGCAATGCGGCACGCCGCGATCCTGCTTGCCACCGTGATCGCCTTGCGATTGCCCGCGATGGAGGAGCAGTTCCGCCTGGCGGTCGCGTCGGCGTGGACGCCGGTCGCGCGACAGAGCCGACCCAGCGCAGCGCCCGCCGTCGCTGGGTCGGGACGGGGACACCCGGAACCAGCGCGTCGCAGCCCCATCATGAAGGTGCACGAAGTCAGCCGGGGCGTGGTCATCGTCCCGGCCGTTCACCACGTTGTTCCCGCGCCGCAAGGGTCCGGTCGCATCGGCGCGCCCTCGCTTCCACTCGGTCTTACCGAAGTTTGGGCAATGCCGGCCGATGCGCCCGATGGTGTCGCGCCGACGGGATCGGCGACTGCGCCAGCTGACACTGTCGACGCAGCACCCGGCGAGCTTGCCACTGCCGCCTACGCGCGCTTGGCCGCCGGCAACCGGCGCGAGGCGGTGCGTCTGTTCGACGCCGCGCTTGCCGGCGACGATCCCCGCGCGGCGGCGTGGCAGGCCGAGCGGGATCGGCTCACGCGCCGCTGGTCGGCAAGCGCCTACAGCATCATCCGCGCCCGCGGCGACCCCGGGCTCGCGGACCGCCCGCTGCTCGGCGGCGGCCAGAGCGGGGCGCAGCTCGCCTTCACCCCCGCCCCGCTCGCGCCGCGGCCGCTGTCGCTGACCGTCCGGGGCAGCGCCGCCCATGACGACGGCGGGCGCAGCGGCTTCATCGCCACCGGCCTCCAGTGGCGTCCCTTCACCGGCGTGACGCTCGCCGCCGAGCGGCTGTTCCCGGTCGGCCCGGCGGCCCGGGGAGCATGGGAGCTGCGCCTCGCCGGCGGCGGCGAGCGCGGCGTCGGGTGGCTGCACCTGACCGGCTACGGCGAGGGCGGGGTCATCGGCAGCGCGCCGTACGCCGCCGTCCAGGCGCGCGCGGCGGCATCGTTCGACCTGCGCCACGTCCGCATCGAGCCCGGCGGCGGCGTCTGGGCGGCGTGGCAGCACGACCGGACGAGCGTCGACCGCGTCGATGTCGGCCCCGGCGTCGCCGCTTATGCCGGCCCCTTCGCCGTCGAGGCCGACTATCGCTTCCGGATCGCCGGCAATGCCGCCCCCGCTTCGGGCCCGGTGCTGACGCTGAGCGCCGCCTTCTAGCGGTCGTTTGCCGCGCGCCGCTTGGCGAGGCCCTTCAGCAGCGCCTTGGTCCGCATCAGCCCGATCAGCTCGTTGACCGCGCCGATGCCGCGCGCGGCCATGTCGGCGGCCTCGTCCTCGCCGACCTGGCCCGCGGTCGCCTCGAAGAAGAAGCGCATCTCCTGCGCCGTCATCCAGTCGACGAGGTCGCGGTACATGGCGACCATGCCCGGGCGGAAGCCGCGCTCGCGGCGGAAGCCGATGCGGTCGAGGTCGCCCAGCACCTTCAGGATCGCCGCGTCGCGCGCCGTCAGCGTGCCGTCGCCGGCCAGGTCGACGAAGCCGTTCGCCACCGCCTCGTCGAGCAGTTCCTGCGTCGCGGCACCCCCGGCGACGATCGTCGCGGCGGCGACGCGCGGCGCGTCGTGGTCGATGCGCTGGCGAAGCACGTCGTCGAGCCCGGGGAAAGCCTGCGCCTCGAGCCACGGGGCCGCGCCCTCGCCGTCGAGCAGGCCGCGGATCACCGCCAGCGGCAGGAAGCGTTCCTCCTGCAGCCGCTTGATCAGGCCGAGCCGCTCGACGTGCGCCTCGCTGTACGATGCCGAGTTGCGCGCCGCCCGCGCCGGTTCGGGCAGCAGGCCCTCGCGGATGTAAAAGCGGATCGTCTCGCGGCCGACGCCGCTCCGCTGTTCGAGTTCACGCATACGCATCACGCGCCCCATGCCAAACTTGCGCCGCCTTCGCCACGGCTTACGTTCACCTGCGCGATGCAGGCGTTCGCCACCCTCCTCGACCGGCTGGTCTATACGCGGTCGCGCAACGCCAAGCTGAAGCTGATCGCCGACTATCTGGTGGCGACGCTTGACCCCGACCGCGGCTGGGCGCTGGCGGCGCTAACCGGCGGGCTCGACCTGAAGGCGGTGCAGCCGAAGCTGATCCGCACTCTGCTCGAGGAGCGGGTCGACCCGGTACTGCTGGCAATGTCGTACGATTATGTCGGGGACCTGGCCGAGACGGCGGCGCTGCTATGGCCGGAGCCTCCCTGCCCTCCCGCGCCGCCGCCGAGCCTCGACGAGGTCGTGCAGCGCCTGCGCCACCTCGGCCGGATCGAGGCGGCGTCGGTACTGCGCGAGCTACTCGACCGGCTCGACAGCAACGGCCGCTTCGCGCTGCTCAAGCTGGCGACCGGCGCGATGCGGATCGGCGTCTCGGCGCGGCTGGCCAAGACGGCGTTCGCGCAGGCCTTCGGTGTCGACGTCGAGGCGGTCGAGGAAGTGTGGCACGGCCTCCGCCCGCCCTACCCCGAGCTGTTCGCCTGGGGCACCGGCGGGGCGCAGCCGACCGCGGGCGACCTGCCGGTGTTCCGCCCGTTCATGCTCGCCCACCCGCTTGAGGAGCTGAAGCTCGACCTCGCCGACTATGCCGCCGAGTGGAAGTGGGACGGCATCCGGGTGCAGCTGGTCCACGCTGGTGGGCAGACCCGCCTGTTCAGCCGAACCGGCGACGACATCACCGGCAGCTTCCCCGAGGTGGCGGCGGCCTACGCCTATCCGGCCGTGCTCGACGGCGAGCTGCTGGTGCGCGGCGAGTTCCAGGGCGGGGAGGCGGCGAGCTTCAACGCCCTCCAGCAGCGGCTCGGCCGCAAGGCACCGACGGCCAAGGCGCAGGCCGAGTTCCCCGCCTTCGTCCGCCTCTACGACGTGCTGCTCGACGGCGTGGACGACCTGCGGGCGCTGCCTTGGGAGCAGCGCCGGGCGCGGCTGGAGGCGATCGTGCCGCGGCTCGACCCCGCCCGCTTCGACCTGTCGGCGGTGATCGCGGCGGGCGACTTCGACGAGCTGGCGCACATCCGGTCGGGTGCGCGCGACGCGGCGATCGAGGGGGTGATGCTCAAGCTCCGCACCTCGCCCTACGTCACCGGGCGGCGGACCGGGCTGTGGTACAAGTGGAAGCGCGATCCCCTCGTCGCCGACTGCGTGATGATGTACGCCCAGCGCGGGCACGGGAAGCGGTCGAGCTTCTACAGCGACTATACCTTCGGCTGCTGGACCGACGACCCTGCCTCTGGGGGCGAGCTGCTCCCCGTCGGCAAGGCGTATAGCGGCATCACCGACGCCGAGCTGGCCATGCTCGACAGGTTCGTGCGGACGCACACGGTCGCCCGCTTCGGCCCGGTGCGCGAGGTCGAGAAGTCGCTGGTGCTCGAGATCGCCTTCGATTCGCTGCATACCTCGACACGGCACAAGTCCGGGGTGTCGATGCGCTTCCCCCGCATCGCCCGCATCCGCACCGACAAGCCGGCGGCGGAGGCGGACACGGTCGCGGCGCTGCGGCGGATGATCGTCTGACGGCGCGAAAGGTCACACAAGTTCACGAAATGACCGGTTTTGCGGGCAAGAGCGCGGTTGGAAAAGGCCTCCCTTCGGGCCGCGGGCAAGGGCCCGCGTCTCTCGACCTCTCGGCGGGGAGACGTGGCGGACGGGAATGAGAAGGAGCGGGTTAAGGGCTGAGGCTATGTCGCTGGCGGGGTCGTAGGACAGCGCCTTCGGTGCCTTAGCGGCGGGCGAGTCGCACTTGTGTTGCCGGATTGTCACACCATATCGGCGGGCGAGGGAGAGCACATGAACATCGAGAAGTTCACCGACCGCGCCAAGGGCTTCCTGCAGGCGGCGCAGATCATCGCCATCCGCGAGCAGCACCAGCGCGTCGCGCCCGAGCACCTGCTGAAGGCACTGCTCGACGACGACGAGGGGCTGGCGTCGAACCTGATCCGCGCCGCCGGCGGCAACCCGGCGCTCGCCGCGCAGGCGACCGACCTCGCGCTTGCCCGCATCCCCAAGGTCAGCGGGTCGGGGGCGCAGAACGTCGCCTGGGACAACGACACCGTCCGCATCTTCGATTCCGCCGAGCAGATCGCGACCAAGGCCAAGGACAGCTTCGTTCCTGTCGAGCGCGTGCTGATGGCGATCGCGCTCGCCACGACGACCGCCGCCGGCAAGGCGCTGGCGTCGGCCGGCGTCACCGCGACGAGCCTCAACGCCGCCATCGACGCCGCGCGCCGCGGCCGCACCGCCGACAGCGCCAACGCCGAGGCAACGCTCGACGCGCTGAAGAAATACGCCCGCGACCTGACGCAGGCGGCGCGCGACGGCAAGCTCGACCCGGTCATCGGCCGCGACGAGGAGATCCGCCGCACGATCCAGGTGCTCGCCCGCCGCACCAAGAACAACCCCGTCCTGATCGGCGAGCCCGGCGTCGGCAAGACCGCGATCGTCGAGGGCCTGGCGCTGCGCATCGCCAACGGCGACGTGCCCGACGGCATCAAGGACCAGCGGCTGATGAGCCTCGACATGGGCGCGCTGATCGCCGGGGCCAAGTATCGCGGCGAGTTCGAGGAGCGGCTGAAGGCCGTGCTCGACGAGGTCCGCGCCGACGGCGCCGACGTCCTGCTGTTCATCGACGAGGTCCACCAGCTCGTCGGCGCCGGCAAGGGCGAGGGCGCCATGGACGCCTCGAACCTGTTGAAGCCCGCGCTCGCCCGCGGCGAGCTGCACTGCATCGGCGCGACGACGCTCGACGAGTACCGCAAGTATATCGAGAAGGACGCCGCGCTCGAACGCCGCTTCCAGCCGGTGCTGGTCGGCGAGCCGACGGTCGAGGACACGATCTCGATCCTGCGCGGCCTGCGCGAGAAGTACGAGCTCCACCACGGCGTCCGCCTGACCGACGGCGCGCTGGTCGCGGCGGCGACGCTGTCGAACCGCTACATCGCCGACCGCTTCCTGCCCGACAAGGCGATCGACCTGATGGACGAGGCCGCCAGTCGCCTGCGGATGGAGGTCGAGTCGAAGCCCGAGGAGATCGAGGCGCTCGACCGGCGGACGATGCAGCTCAAGATCGAGCGCGAGGCGCTGCGGCGCGAGACCGACGCGGCGTCGAAGGACCGGCTGGCGCACCTCGAGACCGAGCTTGCAGGGCTGGAGGAGCAGTCGGCGGCGCTGACCGCGCGCTGGCAGGCGGAGAAGGAGAAGCTGGCGTCGGCGACCAAGATCAAGGAGCAGTTGGACGCCGCGCGGATCGAGGTCGAGCAGGCGCAGCGCGCGGGCAACTACGCGCGCGCCGGCGAGCTGACCTACGGCACCGTCCCGCAGCTCGAACGCGCGCTGGCCGAGGCCGAGGCGGCGTCGGCGGGCGCGATGCTCAAGGAGGAAGTCACCAGCGAGGACATCGCCGGCGTCGTCAGCCGCTGGACCGGCATCCCTGTCGACCGGATGCTGGAGGGCGAGCGCGAGAAGCTGCTCCACATGGAGGAGGCGCTGCGCGGGGCCGTCGTCGGCCAGGACGCGGCGGTCGCCGCTGTCTCGGCCGCCGTCCGCCGCGCGCGCGCCGGGCTGCAGGACCCGAACCGGCCTTTGGGCTCGTTCCTGTTTTTAGGCCCCACCGGTGTCGGCAAGACCGAATTGACGAAGGTCTTGGCGCGCTTCCTGTTCGACGACCCCGCCGCCATGGTCCGGCTCGACATGAGCGAGTTCATGGAGAAGCACTCGGTCGCCCGCCTGATCGGGGCGCCGCCGGGCTATGTCGGCTATGACGAGGGCGGCGTCCTGACCGAGGCGGTGCGGAGGCGACCGTACCAGGTGATCCTGTTCGACGAGGTCGAGAAGGCGCACGCCGACGTGTTCAACGTGCTGCTGCAGGTGCTCGACGACGGCCGCCTGACCGACGGCCAGGGGCGGACGGTCGACTTCACCAACACGCTGATCGTGCTGACATCGAACCTCGGCAGCCAGTATATCGCCGGCCTGCGCGACGACCAGAAGGTCGCCGACGTCGAGGAGCCGGTGATGGAGATGGTCCGTGCCCATTTCCGGCCCGAGTTCCTCAACCGGCTGGACGAGATCATCCTGTTCAACCGGCTGGGCATGGAGCACATGGCGCGGATCGTCGACCTCCAGGTCGAGCGCGTCCAGAAGCTGCTCGCCGACCGCAAGGTGCGGCTCGACCTGACCGACGCCGCGCGGCGCTGGCTGGGGCGCGTCGGCTATGACCCCGTCTACGGCGCGCGGCCGCTCCGGCGCACGGTGCAGAAGCACCTGCAGGACCCGCTCGCCGAGCTGATCCTGAAGGGCGAGGTCCACGACGGCGCGACCGTCGCGGTCGACGAGGGCGACGGGCGGCTGGTGCTGCGGCCGGTCTAGGCTGGCCCAGAGCCGCGGGCGACGCGGCGCGAGGAGAGCGGCGCGAATCGCGGCCTGTCGCCACCCGGCGATGCCGCTCGCGCGGCGGGCGGCTCGATCGGCGCTCGGCGACCGGCGCATGAGGCCGGGGTGGGCCGCGCCGGTCGGGTGTCAGGCGCGTCAGCCCGGCGTCCCGACCGGATGCGTTGTTCCGACCGGGGCCTTGGTGCCGACAGGAACGGCCCCACTGTTGCCCGCGCACTTGCCATGCGCGCACTTCGCCTTCGGCTTGGCGGGCTTGGCCTGGATGATGTGGACGACGGGGGCCTGCGGCGGCGCCTCGGGCGGCTTGCCGGTGGTGGCGACGAGGAGGATGAGCGGAAGGGCGATCATCGGCGGCTCCCGACCACGATGGAGCGCCGTCCGTCAGTTCGGCCGCGCGCCACTCGCGTTGCTTTCGATCATGTGCCGCGCGGCGTTGCTGTTTTCGCGGTCGGCGACCACCCACTGACGCTTGGTCAGGCACACCTTGTGCCGCTTGACGAGCGACCCGGTCTCGACGGTCGATCGGCAGATCACCTTCTCCGATGCCGCGGCTGCCTCGAGCGGCGCGGGCGGCTGCACCGGCGGAACCGGGTCGGTCTGAGCGACCGCGGACGAGGCGACCAGCAGGCTGCCGGCAAGGACGATCATTCGCATGGACATCAATTCCTACCCAGCCGCCGACGACTAGGGGGCGCGGCGACCAAGCCGCGCCCCCCGTACGATTGCCAGTCCGCGATCAGTAGCGCAGGCGGACCGCGATCGCGTAGCGGCGCCCGAGCGCGTCGTAGGTCGACGGATAGGTGTTGCCGCTGTTGTACGCGGTCGCGCCGATGTTCTGGCCCACGATCGGCGGCTTGCGGTCGCCGATGTTCTGCACCGTCAGCGTCAGATCGAGGTTCTCCATGATGCTGACCCGGCCCGTCAGGTCGAAATAATCGTACGAACCGATCGAGGAGAACGGACCGTAGAAGCCGACCGCGGTGCCGGTGACCTGCGCCGGCGTCGCGCTGTTGGGATCGTCACCCTCGACCGTCGAGCCCGACAGGTGGCGCCACAGCAGCGACAGGTCGAACGACGAGAAGCTGAGCGTCGAGCGGGCGTTGAGGGTGAAGTTCGGCTGGATCGATCCGCACGAGGTCGAGTAGTGCGACACGCAATCGCGGTTGAGGCTCGTCGGGCTCTGCTGGAAGCGGTTGTGGAACGTGTAGTTCGCGTTGACGCTCAGGCCCAGCTTGGCGAAGCCGATGTCCCGCGAGTAGTTGCCCGTGATGTCGATGCCGTTGGTCTCGATCCGGCCGAGGTTCGACAGGGTGAGCGGCAGCCCCGGCGGGTTGCCGGGCGAGCCGTCGAGACCGCCGGTGAGCGCGTTACGGCGGATGCTGGTGCACGCCGGCGTCACGTTGAGCCCCGGATTCTGCGCCGCGCTGAAGCAGCTGGCGATGACATCGCCCTCGCTCGGCGTGGTGATCGCCCCGCGCACCAGGATGTGGTAATAGTCGGCCGAGATCGAGAAGTTGCGCAGGAACGACGGCTGGAAGACACCACCGGCGGTGTAGGTATCCGCCGTCTCGGGCCGGACGTTGAGGTTGCCGCCCGTGGTGACGTTCGGCTGCTGCGCCGACGGATCCTGGATCAGGTTGACGTTGCCCGCCGTCGCCCCCTGCGCGAGGCAGACCGCGCGCAGATTGGCGTTGGTGGCGGGGTTGCCCAGCGTCTGCCCGGTCTTCGCCACGCCCGCCGAAGTGAAGGTCGCGCAGGGATCGTTGGCCAGGCTGCCGAGCGCGCCGACAACGGGCGCGAACAGCTCGCCGATGTTCGGCGCGCGGACGGCGCGGTTGTAGGTGCCGCGGAACTTCAGCCCGGCGATCGGCTCGTACTGGACGCCGCCCTTGTAGGTCGAGGTGTCGCCCTGGAGCGTGTAGCTCGAATAGCGATATCCGCCTTCCGCCTGCAGCAGGTGGATCAGCGGCTTGTCCTCGACCAGGGGCGCGATCACCTCGACGAAGCCCTCGGTCACGTCGTAGCGGCCCGCGACGTCGGGGCTCGGCGCGCCGGCACCGAGAATTTCACCCGGCGTCTGGGAGGCGATGTCCGACTGCGTCGCGGCATAATAGCTGCGGAACTCGCCGCCGACGGCGAAGCTGATTGGGTTGGTGGCGAACGGCGAGTGATAGCCGAAGTCGCCCGAGAACTGGCCGTGGACCTGGGCCAGCGACGTCCGGGTGGTGATCGTCGTCGAGCCGCCGACGATCGAGGCGAGCTGCGCCGCCGTGATCGACCCGACGGGGCCGAACAGGTTGATCGGCACGCAGCCGTTGCTGTTGTTGAGGCAAGTGGCGGTGTTGGTCGACAGCACCGACTGCTGCAGACGCGAGAACAGGCCCTGACCCGACGAGCGACCGGCGTTCTCGCTCTCGCCGTAGGCACCGTAGAGGTCGAAGTCGATCGAGTCGATCACCTTGCCGCGGACGCCGAACTTGGCGTTGAAGACGGTCGTCGTGAAGGTATCGAGGCGATTGCCCGCCTCGACGAAGCGCCGGCGGATCTGCGTCTGGATCGTACGATAGGCCGGATTGGTCGGGTCCGTCGCGGTCGCCGCGGCGGTGCACTGCGCCGGCGTCAGGCCGTTCGCCGCGCACAGCGAGTTCAGCACCCCGGCCGGGATGTAGGGGTTGCTGAGCGGCAGCGTCAGCGAATTGGTGAAGGTTCCCGACGGCGCGATGATCTGGGAGACGCTGTTCTTCGAGAACAGGGCCTCGGTGTAGACCTGAATGTCGGGCACGACTTCATAGTGCGCCTGACCGAAGATGTTGTACCGCTTGAACGGCGTCTGGAAGATGTTGTACGGGTTGAAGTTGAACGTCTGATACACGGGAACGAGCGTTCCGGTGGTCGTGTTGATCTGGCGCGTCGGACCGCCGTAGCCCGCCAGAACCGCCGGGACGGTCGTCGACGAGCCGCTGCCCGCCGTCGAACCGTCGGCCGGGTTGAGCGCGATGTTGCTGAACGAACGGTTGCCCTGATAGACGGCGTCCGAGTTCTGGTAGCCGATCGACAGCGTCGCGTTACCCTTGTCGTCGCCGAAGTTGCCGCCGAGCGTCAGGTCGGCGCGGCGGTAGTTGCCGTCGCCCTTCTCGGTGATCTGATCGCTGACGTTGAGTTCGGCGCCGGCGAAATCCTGCTTGGTGATGAAGTTGACGACACCGGCGACCGCGTCGGCACCGTAGGTCGTCGACGCACCGCCGGTCAGCACCTCGACCCGGTCGATCAGCGCCAGCGGGATGTTGTTGAGGTCGACCTGACCGGCAAGGCCCGAGGGAACGATGCGCGACCCGTTCAAAAGGACGATGTTGCGGTTCGGCCCAAGCCCGCGCAGGTCGACGAAGAACGATCCGCCGGTGCCGTTGTTGACCGCCGAGCCGGTGTTCGCGACGACACCCGGCAGTTCGCGCAGAAGCTCTTCGGCGACGTTCGACTGGCGAAGGTGGATTTCCTCCGACGTCGTCACGTTGACCGGGGCCGACTGGGTCAGGTTGGCGTTCTTGATCAGCGAGCCGGTGACGGTAATCTCCGCCTCGCCCGGCGTCTCCGGAGTCTGGTCCGGCGTCGTCTGGCCCGCCGCCGTCGCCGCGGGCGCGCCGGGACCGCTGGCGACCTGCGCGGCAGCCGGAAGGGCGAAGGCGACCGCGCCGGCGAGGATGGTCGAGCGGAGCAGGGCGGTCTTGGCGAATGGCGACATCAGGAAATCCCCTTCATCAGCGGCGCAATCGTCCCGCGCCAGCCGATTCGAGCCGTCCGCGGGTTGCATGAACCGTGTATGAAAGGGCGACCGGGGCACTGCAACCGGCTATCCACCCGGCGAACACGGTTGACGCGGCGCTGTTGCAAATCCGTCACATGGGCGGTAGCCGGCGCTGTCCGCCACGCACGAAAGGCCACCCGTGAAGACGCTGGTTCCGATCGCCCTGACGACCCTTGCCGCGACGCTGGCCGCGCCGGCGACCCCTGCCGCGCCGGTGGTGGCGGCGGCGCGCGGGGACGCAGCCGGGCTGATCGGCGAGCTGACGGCGTGCAAGGCGGTCGCCGACAATACCGCACGCCTCGCCTGTTACGACGCGGCGACGGCGAAGCTCGCCGAGGCGACCGCCAAGGGTGAGGTCAAGATCATCGACCGCGAGGAAATCCGTCAGACGCGCCGCTCGCTGTTCGGCTTCGAACTGCCCAAGATCGCTTTGTTCAAGGGCGACGACAGCGCCGCCGATACGCCAAGCGAGATCGACACGACGCTGAAGGCCGTCGGCCCGAGCGAATACGGCAAGTTCACGCTGACGATGGCCGACGGGGCGGTGTGGCGGACGACCGAGCCGCTGCCGCGCGACCCGCGCGTCGGCATGGCGGTCCACATCAAGCGCGGCGCGCTCGGCAACTACTTCATCCGCGTCGGCGAGATGCGCGGCGTCCCGGCGCAGCGCATCCGGTGAGCACCGGGCCGGCCATGATCCGGACGCCGCAGGCGCTGAACGCCGCCGGGCTGGCGCGGCTGAACGCCGGCGACGCCGCGGCCGCGGCCGCGCTGTTCGCGGAAGCCGCCGCGCTCGATCCCGCTGCGCTGCCGCTGTGGCTGAACCTGGCCCATGCCCAGCGCGTGGCAGGCGACGACGCCGGCGAGGGCGAGGCGCTGGCGCGCGCGCTGGCGATCGACGCGCGCGACCTTGGCGCGCTGATCCGGTCGGCCGAGCGGTGGGAGCGGATCGGCCAGCCGGCGAAGGCGACGCGCGCGTGGAGCGGCGTGCTGGCGGTCGCGCCGCCGCTCGCCGAATGCGCCGGCCCGTTGCGCGACGCGGTGGCGCACGCGACCGGCTTCGTCGCCGCGCGCACCGCCGATTTCGCGAGGGCGATCGACGCGGCGCTGGCGGACGACCTGGCGACGGTCGCCGACCGCCGGCGGATTGACGCAGCGATTGCTGCGGCGACGGGGCGACGGCGGATCTATGTCAACGAGTGCGCCGGGCTGCACTTCCCCTTCCTGCCCGCCGACGAGTTCTTCGACCGTGCGCACTTTCCGTGGCTGGCCGACCTCGAGGCGGCGACGCCGGCGATCCGGGCCGAGGCCGAGGCGCTGCTCGGCCACGACGGCGTCAAGCCGTACGTGGCGATGGAGCCGGGCGCGCCGCCGAACAAGTGGACGCCGCTCGACCGCTCGCTCGACTGGGGTGCGTACCACCTGTGGCAGTACGGGGCGCTGATCCGGGAGGCGGTCGCGCGCTGCCCGGCGACGGCGGCGGCGTTGTCGGCCGTGCCGCAGGCCGAGCTGCCCGGCCGCGCGCCGACGGCGTTCTTCTCGATCCTGAAGCCGCACACGCGCATCCCGCCGCACACCGGCGTGACCAACACGCGGACGATCGTCCACCTGCCGCTGATCGTCCCCCCCGGCTGCGGCTTCCGCGTCGGCGGCGAGACGCGGGAGTGGGTCGAGGGACAGGCCTTCGCCTTCGACGACACGATCGAGCACGAGGCTTGGAACGACAGCGATGCGGTCCGCGTCGTCCTCATCCTCGACGTGTGGAACCCGTACCTGACCGCCGATGAGCGCCGCCTGCTCCAAGCCTATTATGCCGCCGCCGACGCGAGCGGGCACAATCCCGGGGAATAGGTCAGGGCAGGTGCCGATCGAGGTTGCGGGCGACGTGGAGCACGCGGGCGATCGTCAGCGTGTCGGCCTCACGATCGATCGTTACGACGAGATAGTGCGAACGGACGCGGCGGATATGCCAGCCGTCCCGCAGCGGGCGAGCGTGCCGCGGATCGCGGGCGACCTGTTTGGCCGCGTCGCGCAGATCGCTGAGGTAGGTCACGGCAACAAGGGTGCCCCAGCGCTCGACCGAGTAGCGCCGCACCTCGCGCAGCTCCGCGGTGGCGAGGCGCGACCAGACGAGCCTCACGCCGCGGTGCCGGTCTCCGCCACGAACGCGTCGATGTCGAAGCCGTCGTCGATGCCGCTCGCCAGCCCCTCCTCGCCCAAGGCCACGAGGCGGTCGACGAACCGCGCGTCGTCGGCCAGGCGGCGCAGCCCCGCGCGGCACGCCTCTGCCAGCGTGGGGAAGCGGCCCTCGGCCACCAGCCTGAGGCCGATCGCCTCCGCATCGCCGAGCGCGATGCTCGTTCCGCCTGCCATCGTCGTCTCTCCCGTCGCCCGGAATATAGCGGGGCCTACAGCCGTCACAACGCGCTGGCGCGGTCAGCCCTTCGCCTTGGCCCCCAGCCGGTCGATCACCGCCAGCATCAGCGCAGAGGCGACGAAGGCGAGGTGGACGGCGACGCTCACCAGCAGCGTCCGCTCGCCGCCCGGTTCGGCGTTGAAGAACAGCTGCAGCAGATGGATCGCCGAGATGGCGACGATCGACGAAGCGACCTTGACCTTCAGCCCGCTGCCGGCGTCGCTGCCGTCCCGATCGCGGATGAAGCTACGCCAGCCGCTCAGGACCACCGTCACGACGAGGTTGGCGACGAGCACGGCGTCGATCAGCCCGAGCATCGCCAGGATCATCGTCGCCTGGTCGTAGACGAGGACGTTCGCCGCCATCTTGACCAGCTTGGCGGCGAAGGCGACGGCATAGACGGCGAGCCCGATCGCCAGCCCGAAGTAGAAGACGAGCAGGATCAGCCGGCTGCCGACCGCCGCCCGCCCGACCGCGCCCGCGGGCCTGTCGTCGTCGCTCGCCGCCATCGCACTCCCCCCTCCAGCTCCGCTCAGCCTAGCCTCGCCTGCCGCCGCGTCGAGGGGTCACCGCAGGTTGCCTCCTTCGGGCACCAGCAGCCCGGGGTCGAGCCGCTCGCGCCCCCAGCTCAGCGCCCAGTGCAGGTGCGGCCCCGTCGCACGGCCGGTCATGCCGACCAAGCCCAGCGTGTCGCCGCGCTTCACCGCCTGCCCCTCCTTCACGTCGATGCGGCTGAGGTGGAGGAAGGCCGACACCAACCCGTGGCCGTGGTCGAGCATGACGAGGTTGCCTTCGAGCAGGAACGGCCCGTGCGCCAGCCGCACGACCCCGTCGGCCGGCGCCGTTACCGGCGACCCCGGCGGCGCGGCGATGTCGAGGCCGAGGTGCGGCGCCTTGGGCACGCCGCCCAGGATCCGCTGGCTCCCGTAGACGCCGCTGATCCGCCCGTGCGCCGGCCAGCGGAACGCCTGCGTCCAGCCGGTTTCGTCGCTCTCGCCCGCGCGCGCGGCGGCGATCTCGGCGAGCTCGACCCTGCGCCGCGCGTCGTATTCGGGATCGGGCGGAGCGTCGGGCGGCGGCTGCTTCAGCGAGGGGATCGATTCGATGTCGTAGTGGCGGGGCATGATCGGCACCGTGCGCCGCTCCTCGTGCCCGTCGGCGAGGCGCGCGACGAACACCGCGCTCGGCCCGTGATCGCGGCCGAAGCCGGCAAGGAAGCGCCGGTCGCCGCCCAGCCGCACGGGGACGCCGTCGACGCGGACCGACCGCGTCCCAGGCGGCGCGGTGCCAACGACGATGCCACCCTGCGTTAGGTGCCCGGCGAGCAACCACTCGCGTCCGTCGATCGGCGCTCCCGTCGCGACAGCTGCCACGACGGCGGCGGCGGTGAGGGCGAGGGCGACGCGCATCATTGCCTCATCAGCGCTTCCTCGGCCGCCGACAAGCCTGCCGTGAAGTCGCGCCCGGTGTCGACGAACGGCAGGCCGACGGCGGCGCATTCGTCCCGCAAGCGGCGGCTGAGCTCGCGCGACACGCCGAGGTAGTGCGCGACGTGCGCCGGCCCGGTGCGCAGCAGCCAGTCGGTCGGTGGCCCGGCAAAGGCGGCGACGGCCTCGGCCTTGGCCGCGAGGTCGACGTCGGGGTAGCCGAGGAAGACGGCGCGCACGTCCACGCTGTCGGCGATGAACGCCGCGACCGCCGCCGGCCGCAGATTGACGCCTTCGACCAGATAGTCGCGCCCCTCGAACACCAGATGGTCGAGCACCGTTTCGGTGAACGGCCACATCGCGTCGGCGGTGGCGGGGTCGTCGCCGTCGGGCACGACGCCGAGCGCCGGAGCGCCGCGGTGGAGCGCCATCTTCAGCGCGTCGAGCGGGAACCACGGCACGCCGTGGCGGCGGCCCATCCGCCCGGCGAGCAGCGACTTGCCGCTACGGCTCGCCCCGCCGACGAGGTAGAGCGTCGCTACAGCCGCCCCGC
>JAFARM010000382.1 GCA_019245455.1 Sphingomonadaceae bacterium
CAGCAGATCGACTATTTCGGTTTCTTCGGCGCGCTGATCGCCGATCCGGTGGCGTTCGGCCTGCCGGCGACCCTCGACACCAACCTTGCCGACGCCTGTGTCGACATCAGCAAGGCGCCGAGCAACCCGCACCCGAATTGCAGCCACTTCCTCAGCTTCGATGGCATCCACCCAACCGCGCCGGTCCACGCCGCGCTCGCCCGCTATGTCGACGGGCTGATCGGCGTGCCGCTGGCGGCGGGGTCGGTGCCGGAGCCCGCGATGTGGGCGCTGATGGTCGCCGGCTTCGGTCTCGTCGGCACCGCCGTTCGCCGCCGGCGCCCCATCGACGCGTAATCTTATTTCCTGTTACCGGTTGACACGGCAATAATCCGTCTCTACGCGCCGCTGCTCCACGGAGCGGAAGCGGCAACATGACGGCGAGCAACGACACCAACGGGGCGGAGGCGATCGTCCGGGCGCTGACCGATCTCGGCGTCGAGGTCGTCTTCGGCTATCCGGGCGGCGCGGTGCTGCCGCTCTACGACGCGCTGTTCAGGCAGAGCCGCATTCGCCACATCCTCGTCCGCCACGAGGCCGGTGCCGTTCACGCCGCCGAAGGCTATGCACGCAGCACGGGCAAGCCGGGCGTCGTCCTCGTCACCAGCGGTCCCGGCGCGACCAACGCCGTCACCGGCATCGCCGACGCGCTGATGGACTCGATCCCGCTCGTCATCCTGACGGGTCAGGTGCCGACGCACCTGATCGGCACCGACGCCTTCCAGGAATGCGACACGGTCGGCATCACGCGCCACTGCTCCAAGCACAATTACCTGGTGAAGGACCCGGCCCGGCTCGGCGAGGTGATCCACGAGGCGTTCCACGTCGCCACCTCCGGCCGCCCCGGCCCGGTCGTCGTCGACCTGCCCAAGGACGTGCAGGTGGCGCGCGCGAGGTACGTCCGCCCCGGCGCACCCTCGCACAAGACGTACAAGCCGCAGGTCAAGGGCGACCTCGCCGCGATCGAGGCCGCGGTCGAGATGCTGGCCGCCGCCGAGCGGCCGATCCTCTACACCGGCGGCGGCATCATTAACGCGGGGCAGGGCGCGAGCCTGTTGCTGCGCGAGCTGGCGAAGCTGACCGGCGCGCCAGTGACGTCGACGCTGATGGGCCTCGGTGCCTTCCCCGCCTCGTCGCCGCAGTTCCTCGGGATGCTGGGGATGCACGGCACCTATGAGGCGAACATGGCGATGCACGGGTGCGACCTGATGCTGTGCCTGGGCGCGCGCTTCGACGACCGGGTGACGGGGCGGCTCGACGCCTTCTCGCCGGGCAGCCGCAAGATCCACGTCGACATTGACCGCTCGTCGATCAACAAGACCGTGCGTGTCGACCTCGGCATCGTCGGCGACGTTGGGCACGTACTCGAGGATATGCTGAAGGTGTGGCGCGCGCGCGGGCACCGGGCGGCCGACCTGACGCCGTGGTGGGCGACGATCGCCGGCTGGCGGGCAAAGCAGTCGCTGCGCTTCGAGCAGCGCGGGCCCGACATTCTCCCCCAGCACGCGGTTCGCCGCCTGCACGCGGCGACGCGCGACCGCGCGCCCATCATCACGACCGAGGTTGGGCAGCACCAGATGTGGGCGGCGCAGCACTTCGGGTTCGAGGGGCCGAACAAGTGGCTGACGTCGGGCGGCCTCGGCACGATGGGCTACGGCCTGCCCGCGGCGATCGGCGCGCAGCTCGGCAACCCACGCGCGCTCGTCATCGACATCGCCGGCGAGGCGTCGATCCAGATGAACATCCAGGATCTCGGCACGGCGACGCAGTACCGCCTGCCGGTCAAGGTGTTCATCCTCAACAACGAATATATGGGCATGGTCCGCCAGTGGCAGGAGCTGAACCGCGGCGGGCGCTACAGCGAGAGCTATTCCGAAGCGCTGCCAGACTTCGTGCGGCTGGCCGAAGCCTATGGCTGGAAGGGCGTGCGGATCGAGACCGCGGACGAGCTGGACGCGGGGATCGGGGCGATGCTGGCGCACGACGGCCCGGTCATGGTCGACTGCCGCGTGGCGAAGCTGGCGAACTGCTTCCCGATGATCCCGTCAGGCGCGGCGCATACGGACATGGTGCTGCACGCGGGGGAGACGGTGGGCGAGGCGGGCGAAGATGCGAAGGCGTTGGTGTGAGCGACGGCGACCATTTTGCCGGCGTAGTGCTTCTCGTCGCAATCGCGGCCTTATTAGTCTTCAACTACGAGGCTAGGCGTCGCTTCAGAAAACGCACATTCGCTAAAGTTTCTCAGGTCATCTTTCAGCACGCTGATACTCTATACGTCAGGCGTCGCCAACTTACTCGTCAAGATCCCTATGGAAATACGATCACTAAATTATGGGAGAAAGAGAAGGGTTATTTCTGGGTGAAGAACGTAGTTCCTGCTCTAAGTAATCGGGAAATTCGGCTTCTTGCTGGGTATGATCAGTCTGCTCTCATCGAAACGC
>JAFARM010000047.1 GCA_019245455.1 Sphingomonadaceae bacterium
GCCCCGTCGCCCGAAAGTCACCGCCCGGATCAGTCGAAATGCGCCGCAGTCGCCGCGGCGGGATTAGCGGATCGCTTCGACCGGTAAGCGCATCAACCGAATCGAGCACGCGATCTCCGAGATCCCGCGCCGCCGCTCGGACCCTCGACGGCACCCAGGCCCGGACCAACGCTGCCAGCTCTTCCCGCACGGGCTCTTCGAGCTACCTCGCGTGGATGACGGCGTAGTTCCGCTTGCCCTTGCGCAGGAGCACGTACTTGCCGAACAGCAGATCGCCCGTCGTCACCATCTCATTCACGCGGTCGACGCGGACGTTGTTGAGATACACGCCGCCGGTCTCGACCGCGCGCCGGCCCTCGCTCTTCGACGCCGCGAGGCCCGCGTGGACGACGACGTCGACGATCGGCAACCCCTGGGCCTCGAAGCGCGCGCGCGGCAACTCGCTCGTCGGCACTTCCCCGACGACGTCCCCGAACGCCTCTTCTGAAATGGCGTCGATCGCGTCGACGGTGCCGCTGAACAAGACGGCGGTGGCGGCTTCGGCGCCCGTCGTCGCCGTGGCGCCATGGACCAGCGTCGTCATCGAGTGGGCCAGCAGGCGCTGGGCATGTCGCGCCTCGGGCTGCTCGGCCATGAACATCTCGAGTCCCGCGATCACGTCGGCGGGGACGAACGTCAGCATCTTGATGAGCTTGACGACGTCGGCGTCGTCGGCATTCATGAAGAACTGGTAGAAGCGGTACGGGCTCGTCTTCTTCGCGTCGAGCCAGACGGCGCCCTCGGCGGTCTTGCCGTATTTCGTGCCGTCGGCCTTCTCGAGGAGCGGAAACACGAGGCCCCAGACGGTGGCGCCGAGCTTCTTGCGCGTGAGCTCGGTGCCGACGGTGATGTTGCCCCACTGATCGGTCGCGCCGATCTGCAGCTCGCAGTTGTACGTCTTGCGCAGGTGATAGAAGTCGAAGCCCTGCAGCAGCATGTAGCTGAACTCCGTGAAGCTGATCCCCGACGTGCGATCCTCCATCCGCGCGCGGACGGAATCCTTCGCGACCATCGAGTTCACGGTGATGTGCTTGCCGACGTCGCGAAGAAAGTCGAGCACCGGCACCGTCGCGGTCCAGTCGTAGTTGTTGACGATGCGCGCGGGGTTGACGGTCGTCGAGAAATCGAGGAAGCGCTCGAGCTGCGGCTTGATGCACTCGAGGTTGTGCGCGAGCTGATCGGGCGTGAGGAGCGATCGCTCGTCCGATTTGCCGGAGGGATCGCCGATCATGCCGGTCGATCCGCCGGCGAGCGCGATTGGATGATGGCCCGCGATCTGGAATCGCCGGAGCGACAGCAGCGGCACCAGGTTGCCGACGTGCAGGCTGTCTGACGTCGGATCGAAGCCGCAGTACAGCGTCAGCGGTCCCTCGGCGACGCGTCGCTCGACGGCGGCGCGATCGGTGCAATCGGCGAAGAGCCCGCGCCAATCGAGCTCGGGCAGGATGGAGGCGGTATCAGGCACGCGTCGATTCTATCCGGACCGCGTACATGGGCCCGCGCCAGGACCGGCGCAGCCAGGTAACGTTGATCCGTTGGAACTGCGGGCCGGACCTCAAGTGATCGAAATTTCGGGTGTCAGCGCGTCTAGCAGCCCGTGGTACAAGTGCCGATTGTCAGCTGGCGCCCTGAGAGCCATAACCAGCTGACGTGGTCGACGAACCGACGCGGCGCGCTCGATCGCGATGTTCGCGGCGTGAGCGCGGCCGCGATGGTACTGCAGAGAGCGATCAGGAGCGCGAGCGCCGCGACCGCGCGGCCCTGAAGACCGCGTGGTGTGCCGACGCCGATCCATCGCCGCATGAGTAATCCCAGATTGAAGGCGGCGGCGTGGACGAGCAGCCGTTTGCCAACGTTGCCGTGCCCGCGCACATGCGTCCGACGCAGCCCGCCGGTCTCGTAAAGATGGGCCATCGGCCGCTCCAGAAATTCGCCGCGGCGACGCTGGAGGCGAGATCCACGCGCGCCGTGAGTGCGGCGACGATTGGCATACACCGCGTCACGCGCGTCTCGCTGATTGATCCAGTGTTGCCGTTTGCGGGCCGGCTCGCTGATGTAAGGACGGAAGCCGTTCGTGCTGAGGTCGAGAATCGTGCGCCGGCTGTGGTAACCCTTGTCCGCGACGACTTCGGGCGCCGTCGCCACCGGCGCGTCCGTCGTGGCCGCGGCGCCTTCGAGGTGACCGACGGCGTCGGCCAACGTCTTGTCAATGGTGGTGGTGTCGCCGTGATCCGCCGGCTGCACCGTGACCGCGACGATGGCGCCGGTGTCGAGATCGACGGCGTGTTCCGCCTTGTGCGCCAAATGCGTGCGCCCGTCTTTCATCTTGGTGATGCGCGCGTCGGGGTCAGACGGCGAGGTCCAATCCTTGTTCGCGCCCTTCTTGCGGCGCTTGCGATCCAGCCGCGCGAGATCGGCACGCGTCGGCGTCTCGATGCCCGACGCCTGCGCCAGCTTCGTCAGAAACTCCTGATAGCCCTCGCCGGTGTCGCGCCGTACGATGCTTCGCAAGGCGGCGTTCGCCTCGAGCGTCGTCGCGTCGATGCCGATCGTCTGGCCCTTCACCAATCCACCGTCGGCCAACCGCTGTAACACCCACGTGAAGATGGCGCGATGCGTGTCCAGATCGATCAACCGCCGCGTCCGCGAGATTGTCGAGTGATCCGGCGGCGCATCCGGCAGCGTGATGCCGAGGAAATCGCGCAACGTCAACGAATCGGCGGCTCGCCACGCGATCCCGCGCTCGGAGTCAATGCCCTCGAAATAGCCGACCAACAGCAGCCGGAAGTAGACCCCTGGCGCCAGACCCGGCCGGCCCATCGTCTCGGCATAGAAGCTGGAGCACTGCGTCTCGGCGAACGTGTCGAAGTCGTGCTGCCGCAGCAGCTGATTCAACCGCGCGTAGAACGGATGGCTCGCCGCCGTCGGCAAGTCGGTCGCGGCGACCCAGAGTGCCGCTTGTCGATCACGCTCCCGTTTGCCCATCGCCATGGGACGCATTGTAGTACGTTGTCGAGCACGGTCGACCCGAGAACCTACGATGATGAAGACGATGACGGCATTCGTGCTGACGATCTGTGCGGCGAGCGTGCTCGCCGGCCAGTCCGTGCAGAACGACCCAATCGAACCCGGACGACTCAATTCACGCATTGGTCCGGCCGACCCGCAAAGATACAAGTCGATCCGTGATGCTAAGAATTGGGAGAACCCCTACTTGGTGATTCGCGCAGACGGCGTCGAGGTCATCGCCAAGGGCCTCCCGTCCGGCCGACGAACCGTCCCCGCTGCCGACCTGCGGCGCACGCTGATCGAGCTGCCAGAGACCGCCTGGCCCTACGGCAGGGTGGTCGCGGAGCAAGACATCGGCATTCGAGCAGCCGATCGAAGTGACCAACAGCCAATCTCCAACAATCGGAATCTGACACTCGCGATTCTCAAGACGCTACAGGTCACCGTCGAGAAATGGCCGAGTGCCTGACGAAATGGCGACGGTCGGCACGACTTTCGCCACGGGCTGCTAGAGGCGTCTGCCGGTTGTCAGAACCGAAGGCCTTAGGTTATACTCGCTCATTGCCGACGATCATCCGAGAGGACGGGTACGAGATCCGCATTTCACCCTCGATCACCCGCCGCCACACGTCCACGTCGCGAAGGCCGGCGCCGTCGTGAAGATCGATCTGGCCACCTGTCAGATCATCGAGATTGTCGGGACGATCTCCGATCGCGAGGCGAAGCATGCAGAGGCCTTGGTCGCCAAACACGCGCAACGTCTGAAGAAGGAATGGACCACACTCCATGGCAAGCAAAGCACTCACCGACACTGACCGTG
>JAFARM010000193.1 GCA_019245455.1 Sphingomonadaceae bacterium
TCGACGCCGTGCCGGACGAGCGCCTGGCCGAGATCGACGAGGCCGGTCTTGTCGCTGACGGAAAGAAGGGCACGGCGGAGGGGAATGGCGTCCATCGCCGCGCCTGTAGCGCGACCGTCGCGGAACGTCACCCCACCGCTATCTCCCGCTCCGGCGGAACGACCAGCTGACGCTGTCCCCCGCCGCGGCGATGACGAGCTGGCGCGTCGGCCGCGGCGTCCCGTCGGGGCCGATCCAGACGCTGTCGTCGACGGCGAGGGTTCCGCCGCGCGCCCGCACCTGCCACAGGCGGCCATCGGGCAGGCGGACGACGGCACCCTGGGCGTCGGCGGTCGGCGTCGCCTCGACTCCGGGGCCGAGATGGAAGCGGATGTCGCACGCCGGCGTGCGCCGCCGCCGCCCGGCAGGCTCGAGGCTGTCCTCGCCGCGCAGGTCGTGCCCGCTTGCCGACACGAACAGGCGGCGGCGGTGGCGCACGCCGAAGCGGCGGAGGTAGCCGTCGTGGACGAGGTCGAGCCAGACGCCGTCCTCGCTCTCGTGGCGGCCGACGATCACCTCCTCGACGCCGCGGCCGAGGGCACCGTCGGGGCGGATGCGGGTCGAGTTGCTGTCGGCGAGCACCAGGGTCGAATGCGCCGCCGTCGTCCGCAGTCCCGCCGCCAGCTCGGCCGGCAGCGGCAGCAGCCCCGGCGCGCCGCAGTTGACGACGAGCCGCTGCGCCCCGTCCGACAGCTCGAAGGCGAGCGTCGCCGCGTGGCCGTTGCCGCCGGCGCGCGCCTGCGGCGGCGGCGCCGCATCGACGACGAGGATGGTCCCGCCGCCGGTGACCCGCTGATACCCCGCCGGCCCCGCCGCGCGCGGCGGCCGCGCGACGACGCCGCTGGCGACGAAGGCGGCGGCGAGGCGTGCCGGGCCGATGCCGCCGGCACCGTGCCACTGGCCGGCACCCCCGTCGCCCATGACCACCGTCGCCAGCGCCGGGACCAGCCGGTCGATCGCGGCGGCGACGGCGGCTGCGGGGGCGCGGCCACGCGCGGCATAGGTCGCGCGCACCTGCAGCAGCAGTTCGATCAGCGCCAGCTGGGTCGATGCGGCGCGGTCGGCAACCCCGCCGTCGCCGGCGACCACGGCGGCAAGCGCGCGGTCGAGCAGCCCCTCGGCGCGCGCCAGCCGCGCGTCGACGCCGGGGATCAGGAGCGCGGCGACGTTCAACCCGGCCGCTGCGGTGACGCGGACGACGCCGTCGGGCAGGCGGTCGATGGTCCGGTCGAGGTGTCGCGCCATCCGCGCCAGCGCGTTCAGCACCTGCGAGCGGTAGACGAGATCGGGCGACGACAGGATGTAGGGCGCGTACGCCGTCCAGAAGATCAGCCGCCGCGCCATCGTGTCGGGGGCCCATGCGGCGGCGTCGAAGTCACCGAAATCGGCAAGCCAGCGGGCGACGACCGGCTCGGCCGCCGCCGCCCCGGCGGGGCGGTCGGCGGCGGCGGCGAGGTCGCGCAGCCAGGCGAAGCTGTGCGCCCACGCGCGCCACGCGGGCGGCGCGCTCGCGTCGGCGAAGCGCAGGGTTGCCGGCGCGTTGAACCCCGCGTGCGGCAGCCGTCCGGCGAGGATGCGCGTCCCCACCGCGGGGTCGCCCGGCAGCGGGTCGGCGGGGACGGCAAGCAGCTTCAGCGGGAAGTGCCCGCGCAGGCGGATGCGATGCAGCGCCGTGCGGTAGCTCAGGCGGTGGAGCCCCGCCGTCACCCGCTCGGCAAGACTGACGCCCTTGTCGCCGCCGCCGCCCGCGGCGCGGCGCAGGCGGTCGCCGCCGGTGTCGGGCCGCGGCGCAAACAGGTCAGGCTCGGGTTCCGTCGGCGGGGCGAGCCGCGCATCATCGACGGAACCGCGGTCGCTCACTGCCCGCGCAGCGCGGCGATGTTGGCGGCGTAGGCACCGGGCCCGCCGCGAAAGGTGGCGGTGCCGGCGACGAGGACGTCGGCCCCCGCTTCGACCGCCTGCCGCGCAGTGTCGGCATCGATGCCGCCGTCCACTTCGAGGTCGATGGCGCGGCCGCTCTTGTCGATCATCGTGCGGATGGCGGCGATCTTCTTCAGCTGGCTGGCGATGAACGACTGGCCGCCGAAGCCGGGGTTGACGCTCATCACCAGCACGAGGTCGATCTCGTCGATCAGATAATCGAGCATCTTGGCCGGCGTCGCCGGGTTCAACGACACGCCGGCGCGCTTGCCCAGTGCCTTGATCCGCTGGATGCTGCGGTGGACGTGCGGTCCCGCCTCCGGGTGGACGGTGATGATGTCGGCCCCCGCCTCGGCAAAAGCTTCGAGGAAGGGATCGACGGGGGCGATCATCAGGTGGACATCGAAGGGAAGGGTGGCGTGCGGGCGCAGCGCCTTCACCACCGCCGGGCCGATCGTCAGGTTGGGAACGAAATGCCCGTCCATGACGTCGACGTGGAGCCAGTCGGCACCGGCTGCCGCGACGGCGCGCACTTCCTCGCCCAGCCGCGCGAAATCGGCCGACAGGATTGACGGCGCGATGCGAACCCCCTGCTGCATGGCTTAACCATCTATCAGGGGCAGCGAATCGGCGAAAGGCGAAAGGCCGCTCGCCTGGCGCAGCCGCGCCGATTTCGTCGTTAACCGGCTCCGCTCAGGCGACCGCCGTCCAGCCGGCCTCCTTTTCCGCCGCGCGGCGATCGAGCTCGGCGCGGCCGATCTTCTCGCTCGCGCTCTTCAGCTGGCCGCACGCCGCCATGATGTCGCGGCCCCGCGGCCGCCGCACGGGGGCCGAGATGCCCGCCTGGAAGACGATGTCGCTGAACCGCGCGATCCGATCCGGCGTCGAGCATTCGTATGCCGACCCCGGCCACGGATTGAACGGGATCAGGTTGACCTTGGCCGGCAGCCGGTAGTGGCGGATCAGGCGGACGAGCTCGCGGGCGTCGGCGTCGCTGTCGTTCTTGTCCTTCAGCATGACATACTCAAAGGTGATCCGCCGCGCATTGTTCGCCCCCGGATAGGCAGCGCAGGCGGCGAGCAGCTCGTCGATGCCGTAGCGCTTGTTCAAGGGGACGATCTCGTCGCGGATTTCCTTGGTCACGGCATGGAGCGAGACGGCGAGGTTGACGCCGATCTCCTCGCCCGCGCGCGCCATCATCGGCACGACGCCGCTGGTCGACAGCGTGATCCGCCGCTTCGACAGGCCGAGCCCGCTCGCGTCCATGACGATGCCGAGCGCGTCGCGGACGTTGTCGAAGTTATAGAGCGGCTCGCCCATGCCCATCATGACGATGTTGGTCAGCTGGCGGCCTTCAAGCACATTATCACCCGGCCCCGACGGCCATTCGCCGAGCGCGTCGCGGGCGAGCATGACCTGCCCGACGATCTCGCCGACGGTGAGGTTGCGGACGAGCTTCATCGTGCCGGTGTGGCAGAAGCGGCAGTTGAGCGTGCAGCCGACCTGGCTCGACACGCACAGCGTGCCGCGGTCGGCGTCGGGGATGAAGACGCACTCGGCCTCCTCGCCGTCGGCGAAACGGAGCAGCCACTTGCGCGTGCCGTCGCCCGACACCTGCGCCGTCGTCACCTCCGGCCGCCCGACGACGAAGCGCTCGGCGAGCAGCGCCTGGGTGTCGCGGGCAATATTGGCCATCGCGGCGAAGTCGGTCGCGCCGCGGTGATAGACCCAGTGCCAGACCTGGCTCGCGCGCATCTTCGCGCCCGGAACGCCGGCGGCGGCGAAGGCGGCGGCGAGCTGCGACCGCGTCAGGCCGACGACCGCCGTCCGCCCGTCGGCGCGGGCGGGCAGGTCGCGGGGAACCGGAACCGGGTCGATCAGGCCGGGCAGCTGCATCGGCGTCATCTAGGGTGCGGGCGCGGCGAAAGGAAGGCGGGGCGTCCGCCCGCGTAACTTCGCATTCTTCATGCGAAATCCCCGTTTTTCAGGGGCCGCCTGCGCTTCAGCAGGGTGATGAGCAGCCGGTCGTTGTGGGTCACGCGCTCGCCGACCTGCCGGCCGCGGTAGAAGATCGGCCGCCGCTCGCCCTGGATCGCGCGCTCGATCGCCGTCTCGGTCAGCCGCAGCGCCCCCGACTCCAGCGCTGCGTCCCAGGCGAGGGCGAAGTCCTCGGCCCCGGCGCGGCGGCGGAGCTGATAGGCGCTGCGCGGGGTGAGGCCGACGCTGGCGGCGGCGGTGGCGACGTCATGCCCGCCGGCGAGCGCGGCGACGAACGCCGCCTGCCGCGCCGGCGTCCACCCGGCGACGCGGCGGCGGGTGGGAGCGGGGGTAAAATCGGGATCGGCGGAAGGGTTCATCGCCGAGTCTATGGCAGAAACCCGGCGTGTAGGACAGGACGTGGTGGAGCCTAGGGGGATCGAACCCCTGACCTCTACAATGCCATCGTAGCGCTCTCCCAGCTGAGCTAAGGCCCCGCGCCACGTCCGAACGCGCCGGACACGCCGGCGAGGGTGCGCCCTTACGCGATGCGTGCCGGGGGTGCAAGCGGGCGCGGTAGCTTGCGGTCGGCGGGAGATGGGTTCCCGCTTTCGCGGGAATGACAGGTTAGGGGTGAGCGGAGCACCGTTGAAGGTGAGCCGGACGCTCCTCTCACGTCACCCCCGCGCAAGCGGGGGCCCATACGCCACGACCGTTCGGGCGTATGGGTCCCGGCCTGCGCCGGGATGACGTCGGTGGGGTGAGGGGCGACTTGGGGGAGTCGGGATGACCGCCGCACCGGCGTGCGGTTCGCCGCGTCTACGCCTCGTCGTCCTCCTCACCGGGGACGACGACGGCCAGGTCCTCGTCCTCGCCGATGTCGACGTCGGGCTCCTCGGCGTCCTCGGCGACGTCGAGGTCGTCGTCGGCGATGATCTCGCCGTCCTCGTTCTCCTTGGGCGTCGGCTTGGCGGCCTCGAACGGCAGCGGCTGCTTCGACTTCAGCATCGACTCCGGCACCCAGGCGTTGCCGCAGTTGATGCAGACGACGGGATCCTCGTTGCCGAGGTCGTAGAAACGCGTGTTGCACTTGGGGCAGGCACGCTTGGTGCCCCATTCAGGCTTTACCATGGAAGACTCCGGTGGCGCGGGGGTCGCCCGGCGCAGTTCGGCGCGGGTCATTGCCACACCGCAGGCGGGCTGTCAAAAGCCGCCGCCGTGACGACCCAGACCCTGCCGCAACCCCTCACCCTTCGCGCCGATGGACCGCTCGCCGGCACGGCGACCGTCCCCGGCGACAAGTCGATCAGCCACCGGGCGCTGATGTTCGGGGCGCTGGCGGTCGGCGAGACGGTGGTCGACGGGCTGCTCGAGGGGGAGGATGTCCACGCCACGGCGAACGCGCTGCGGGCGATGGGGGCGGAGATCGTGCGGGAGGGGGACGGCGGCGGCACGAGTGCCCGCTGGCGCGTGTGGGGCGTCGGCGTCGGCGGGCTGCTGCAGCCGGCGACCGCGCTCGACATGGGGAACTCGGGGACCTCGACGCGGCTGCTGATGGGGCTTGTCGCGTCGCATCCGATCACGGCGACCTTCATCGGCGACGCCTCGCTGTCGGGGCGGCCGATGGCGCGCGTCGCCGAGCCGCTGCGGCTGATGGGCGCGAGCATCGCTGCGGCACCGGGGACGCGCCTGCCGCTGACGCTGACCGGGCGCTGCCCGGCCGTGCCGCTGCGCTACGTCCTCTCCGTCGCCTCGGCGCAGGTCAAGTCGGCGGTGCTGCTCGCCGGCCTCAACACACCCGGGCGGACGACGGTCGTCGAGCGCGAGGCGACGCGCGACCACAGCGAGCGGATGCTGCGCGGCTTCGGCGCCGAGGTGACGGTCGAGGACGCGCCCGAGGGCCGCGCCATCACCGTCGGCGGCGAGGCCGAGCTGCGGCCGCAGGCGATTGCGGTGCCGGGCGACATCTCGTCGGCGGCCTTCCCGCTCGTCGCAGCGCTGATCGTGCCGGGCAGCCGGGTGACGTTGACCGGGGTGGGCGTCAACCCGACGCGCGACGGGCTGCTGCGCGTGCTGGCGATGATGGGGGCGGCGGTCGAGCGCGTGAACCCGCGCGAGGTCGGCGGCGAGCCGGTCGCCGACCTGGTGGTCACCGCCAGCGATCTGACCGGCATCGACGTTCCGCCCGAGGTCGCGCCGAGCATGATCGACGAATTCCCGGCGCTTTTCGTCGCCGCCGCGCTGTCCCACGGGCGCACGGTGATGCGTGGGCTGGCCGAGCTGCGCGTCAAGGAGAGCGACCGCATCGCGACCATGGCCGCGGGTCTGACGGCGTGCGGCGTGCGCGTCGAGGAGCTGCCCGACGGCCTCATCGTCCACGGCAGCGACGGCGAAGCGATTGCGGGCGGCGCGACCGTGGCGGCGCGCCTCGACCACCGCATCGCCATGAGCTTCGCCGTGCTCGGCCTGCGCGCGCGGGCCGCGGTGACGATCGACGACGCACGGCCGATCGCGACGAGCTTTCCGGGGTTCGTGGCGTTGATGGAAGGGCTGGGCGCCTACAGGCCGGTGTAATCGCGGAACC
>JAFARM010000200.1 GCA_019245455.1 Sphingomonadaceae bacterium
CCTGACCGCCGGCGACGCGCCCTTCTTCGTCGGCTGCGGCGCGTACAAGCACCATGTGCCGGCGTCGGTCGACCACATCATCCAGCGCGGCGAGTTCCTGACCAGCTACACGCCGTACCAGCCCGAGATCGCGCAAGGCACGCTGCAGGTCCTGTTCGAGTTCCAGACGCAGGTCGCGCGCCTGACCGGCATGGAGGTGGCCAACGCCTCCATGTACGACGGCTCGACGGCGATGACCGAGGCCGTGTTCATGGCGCGGCGCATCACCCGGCGGACCAAGGCGCTGGTGTCGAGCGGCGTCCACCCGCACTACGTCAACGTCCTGAAGACGCTGACCCGCTTCACCGACGACGAGGTGGCGGTCCGCACCCCCGACCTGACCCCGCACGACGACCTCGCCGAGCTGACGGCCAAGGTGGATTCCGCGACGAGCTGCGTCGTCGTCCAGAACCCCAACGTCTTCGGCCATGTCGCCGACCTGTCGCCGCTCGCCGCCGCCTGCCATGCCGCGGGTGCGCTGCTGATCGTCGTCGTCACCGAGGTGGTGTCGCTGGGACTGGTCCGCTCGCCCGGCGAGATGGGGGCCGACATCGTCGTCGGCGAAGGCCAGTCGATCGGCAACGGCCTCAACTTCGGCGGCCCGTACCTCGGCCTGTTCGCGTGCCGCGAGAAGCACGTCCGCCAGATGCCCGGGCGGCTGTGCGGCGAGACGGTCGACGCCGACGGGCGGCGCGGCTTTGTCCTGACGCTCTCGACCCGCGAGCAGCACATCCGCCGCGAGAAGGCGACGTCGAACATCTGCACCAACTCCGGCCTGTGCGCGCTGGCGTTCAGCGCCCACCTGACGCTGCTCGGCGAGGCGGGCCTGAGGAAGCTCGCCGCCTTGAATCACGCCCGCGCCGTCCAGCTCGCGGAGCGGCTGGCGCGTATCCCCGGCGTCGAGCTGGTCACCCAGACCTTCTTCAACGAGTTTACCCTGCGCCTGCCCGTCGAGGCGCGGCCCGTCGTCCGCAAGCTGGCTGACCGAGGCGTGCTCGGCGGCGTCTCACTCGGCCGGCTGTACCCCGACGTGGCGGCGCTCGACCGCGGGCTGGTCGTGGCCGTCACCGAGACCGCGACCGACGCCGACTTCGACGCCCTGGAAGACGCCCTCGACGAGGTGCTGGCTTAGCTCCCCTCCCGCTTGCGGGAGGGGCTGGGGGTGGGAAGCCGGGTCGGCGCTGCACGACCTCCCACCCCCGACCCCTCCCGCAAGCGGGAGGGGAGAAGGAGAGGAAGTGAGATGACCTACACCGGCAACCGCGGTCTGATGCTCGAGGAGCCGCTGCTGTTCGAGAAGGGGGCACCCGACCGCTGCGGCGTCGACCTGCCCGACCTGCCCGCCGTCGCGTCGCGCCTCAACGGGCTCGAGCGGCACCGCCCGATCGGGCTGGCCGGCCTGTCCGAACCCGACACGGTGCGCCACTACACGCGCCTGTCGCGCCAGAACTATGCCATCGACATGGGCATCTTCCCGCTGGGCTCGTGCACGATGAAGCACAACCCGCGCCTCAACGAGAAGATGGCGCGCCTGCCCGGCTTTGCCGACATCCACCCGCTACAGCCGGTCGACTCGGTCCAGGGGGCGCTGGCGCTGATCGACGAGCTCGCCACCTGGCTCAAGCGCCTGACCGGCATGGCCGAGGTGGCGATGAGCCCCAAGGCGGGAGCGCACGGCGAGCTGTGCGGGATGCTCGCGATCCGCGCCGCACACGACGCCCGGGGCGATGCCCGTCGGGTCGTCCTCGTCCCCGAGAGCGCGCACGGCACCAACCCGGCGACCGCCGCCTTCTGCGGGTACGCCGTCGAGAACATCCCCGCCGACGCTCGCGGCCGCGTCGACCTTGCGGCGTTGAAGGCCCGGCTCGGCCCCGACGTCGCGGCGGTGATGATCACCAACCCCAACACCTGCGGCCTGTTCGAGCCCGACATGATCGCCATCGGCGAGGCGGTCCATGCCGCCGGCGGCTTCGTGTACTGCGACGGGGCGAACTTCAACGCCATTGTCGGGCGGGTGCGGCCGGGCGACCTCGGCATCGACGCCATGCACATCAACCTGCACAAGACCTTCTCGACCCCGCACGGCGGCGGCGGGCCGGGCAGCGGGCCGGTGGTGTTCTCGGCCGCGCTCGCTCCCTTCGCGCCGCTGCCCTTCGTCCGCAAGACGGGCGAGCGGTACGAGCTGGTCGAGGAGGAGCAGGCGCTGACCTCCACCGACCACCGCGACAGCTTCGGCCGCATGGTCGCCTTCCACGGCCAGATGGGGATGTTCGTCCGCGCCCTGTCGTACGTCCTCAGCCACGGGGCCGACGGCCTGCGCCAGGTGTCGGGCGACGCGGTGCTCAACGCCAACTACGTGCTGCGCAGCCTGGAGGACGTCTTCACCGCACCGTTCGCGGCAACCGGCCCGTGTATGCACGAGGCGCTGTTCAGCGACGACTTCCTCGACGGCACCGGCCTGACCACGCTCGATCTTGCCAAGGCGATGATCGACGAGGGCTTCCACCCGATGACGATGTACTTCCCATTGGTCGTCCACGGGGCGATGCTGGTCGAGCCGACCGAGACCGAGAGCAAGGCGGGCCTCGACCAGCTGATCGGCGCGCTGCGCTCGCTCGCCAGCCGGATGAAGGCCGACCCCGACAGCTTCCGCGCCAACCCCCACCTCGCCCCCCGCCGCCGCCTCGACGAGACGGCGGCGGCGAGGAAGCCGGTGTTGACGTGGCGCGAACCGGGGGTGCCGGCGGCGGCGTAATCAGGCAGCGACCACCGTCCGCCGCCGCCGTGCCAGCGTGCCGACCAGGCCGAAGCCGGCGACCATCAGCGCCCAGCTCGCCGGCTCGGGAACCGCCTGGAAGGCGTGGTCGGCGATTACGGCCTTGGCCACGGCAGCGCCGATGCCTAGGCTGGCATCGACATCGAAGCGCCAGTGGACGCCGCCCCAGACCCGGTCGTTGCCCCACTCGGTCGTCGCCTGCGCCAGGCTGTCGAAATGGCGCGTGTTGCCGAAGTTGTCGGTGAGGTCGAAGCTGTAGCCCTGGCCGAGGAACGACTCGAGCACGCCGTCGACCGACGCGCCGACGCCGGTCGCGGCCGACGAATAGGACGGGAAGGGCGGCGTGAAGATCAGTGCGTGCCAGTTCGGGTCGGCAATCGTGTTCGGGTTGCCGTCGTCCCCGGCCCCACGGATCGCCGTGACCGGGCGCCAGAAGTCATAGTGGTACTTGGCGTTGAACACGGCGGTGGCGGCATCGGCATAGGCGACCGAGGCCTCGGCCAACACGCGCGCGCTCTCCAGGCTGGACAGGCCCCTGGCGCCGGTGGCGTCGAGCGCGGTCTGCTCGAAGGGCGAGTTGGAGTCCACCAGGAACTTCGCCGCGGCGGTCTGATCGGGGGTGCGGACCGTGCTCGTCGCCGAGCCATAGTCCTTCACCTCGTCGAAGGCGGCGGTGTAGGCGGCGCTGTCGAGCGCCGGCGGCGGCGGCGGACGCAGCGCGCTCGCGCCTTTGATCGCCCAGGGCGTGACGTTGCCGAGCCCCGTGAACTGCGCCGGGATGCCCTCGTCAGGGGTCGGCGCCCAGCGGCCAGGCAGGCCTGACGGCACATAGGGCGGATTGACGCCGAAGCCGTCGTTGGCGCGCTTGGCGAGGACAGCGGCAGCGACCGTCGCGCCAGTCGCGACGCCGGCGGTCTTGGCGGCGCCGTCGGTGACCAGCGCCAGGCTGGCGGCGAGCGCCTTGTCATAGGTCGTGCGCGCCGCGGGGTTGATGGCGACGAGGATGTCGTGCGCCGCCTGCGACGCGGCGGCGCGGGTGTCGCCGCCGGCCGTGGCGATCGGGCCGAGATAGCCGTGGTAGGGCCGCCCCGCCGTCTGGTTGACCGCGTCGAACACGGCGACGTCGGTCAGGGCATAGCCGTGGCCGAGAATGTCGGGCGGGCCCTGCAGGCTGCCGAGCATCAGGTCCTGCCAGAAGCGAACCGGGTCGCCGGTCACCGGCAGAGCGGCCGCTGCCGGGACTGGCATGACGACGGCGAAGATGGCGAGCAGTTTCAATCCCTGTTTCATGACGCTTCCTCCAATCAACACGAGCGAAATCAGTCGCCGGATACCGCGGATCGGCACCGGCTCCCTGTCGGCGATCAGTTGTCACTGATCTCTGGCTTAACAGGATCGACTCGCGTCCAGTATTCCCCGTAGGGGGAGGGAAGCGCACGGCGACGGAGCAGCATCGTGAAGCTCTCGGCGAAGGCGGCGATCATGGAGGAGCTGCGGCTGCTCTGCCAATGCGGCGTCGGGCTGGAGGCGATCGCCTCGCCCTTCTGCGACGCCGTGCGCCGGCTGACCGGGGCCGACGCGGCGGCGCTGTTCTGGCACGACGAACGCGGCATCGTCGGCTTCTGCCACGACCGCGCCCCCGACGAGCTGCGCGAGCTGTTCATCGGCCGTTTCGAGGAGCTGTTCGCGTCGCCCGCGGACGACGCCATGCACGACTGGCTGCTCAACGCGCCCGAGACGATCGGGGCCTGCCTCAACGTGCCGCCGCGCTTCTTCACCAGCGCCAACTTCAAGATGCTGATCGAGCCGTGCGGTCACCACTGGCCCTTCGACTGCCGCGTGGTCATCGATGGCGCGACGCGCGCGACGCTGTTCCTGTACAATCCCCTCGACCGGCCGTTCGACGCGTCCTACATCGCGCTGCTGTGCCCGGTGCAGGGGCTGATGCGGCGCGCGATCGTCCGGCGCAACGCCGATGCCCGGTGGCAGGCCGAACCGGCGGCGGGCGGCACCCTGATCACCGACGCCTCCGGCCGGCGGATTGTCGCCATCGCGCCTGCCGTCCAGACCCTGTTCGCCCGCTGCCAGATGCGCCTGATCGACAAGTCGATCGTCGGGGCGACGGTGCGCGCGCCGGCGTTCGTCCTCGCGCTGGCGCAACAGCTCGACCGCAGCGAGCCGGCGTGCCTGCACTTCGGCGTGCTCGGCGGCCAGGTCGCGGCGACTGCCGAGCCGATGCTGCCGGCTGACGGCGAGGCCCGGCTGATCGCGGTCCACGTCGGGTTCGAACGGTCGGTCGAAGTCGGCTGCGTCGAGCGCCTCCTTGCCCTGCCGCTGACGCCGCTGCAGCGCGAGATCGGGCTGCACGCGATGCTCGGCGGCAGCCGCGCCGACTGCCCGGCGCACTTCGGGATCAGCGACGAGGCGTTCAAGAAGCACCTGAAAAGCCTCTACAAGGCGACCGGCACCGAGCGCTGGAGCGACCTGTGCGCCGGAGCTGCGGGCGCGCCCGCGGCGACGCGACCGCTGCGGCGCGGAAGCGCGGCCTGAGCCGGCGAGCGGGGGGCGGGTTTGACGGCGCCAGACCTGCCGCTTGCGAAGTTCACGAAGTTCACACCCGCGACGGTGTCTCGCGACATCGCCGCGCTGGCGCGCGGCCGGATGGCGGCGAAGTGAACAAGTATACGAAAGTCGTGCCCCCGCACGGTCGTTTCCGGGCGCGGCCGGGCGAGCGCGCGGTCTGGTCGAGGCGATCGGCCGCCTCCATCAGCGCCGCGTCCCGCGCCAGCGCGAAGTCCTCCGTCCCCGCGTTCCCCCGCAGCCGGCACGCCGACTGCGCGGTCAGCCCGACACTCGCCGCGGCAACCTGCACCGTGTGCCCGTCGGCGGGCACCGCGATGAATGCCGCGTGCCGGCCGGGCGTCCAACCGGCGATGTGGCGGCGGGTGGGGGCGGGGGTGAAGGCGGGGGCGGCGAGGGGGCTCATCGCCGAGGGTATGGCGGAAAGCGGGCGTGTAGGACAGGGGTAAGAGCAGACAACGCTATCGACGCGGAATGCGAGGCCTCGCTGCTTGATCACACCCGCCGACAGGTACATTTTTGTTGGAACTTGTTCGCTGGACGGTCTAACAAGAGTTCACAGATCGGGGGCGGCTGGCAACATGAAATACATACTCGCAGCGGGTGTCGTTTTGCTCGCCGGATGCGGCAATAGCACCACGAACGGATCGGCAGAGTTTGACACTAAAGCTGAGTCAGCGCGGCCTCAACTTACTTTGCGAGACTATTCTAGACTAGTCGCGAACAGAACTAGCTGTCAGCAGTTCATGGCTTCAACATCTAAGCTTCCGGATGCTACTGGACTCATAAAGAATATTGCATCGTCGACGCCGTTGTCAAAAAGCGAATATGAAACGACGAATGCCTTCGAAAAGAGAACGCGCGAAGTCTACGGACAAGCCTTCGGCATTGGTGTCCCATACGTTTTTCCCATTACCATTGTCGGCAATGATCTCTACTATGATGCGGATAAGTCACAGCTTATTTTCAATAGCTTCTCAACTGAATACGAGCCGTCCGTCTCGAGCAAGAAGGTGCGAGTTAGCGTCTATGACGACGTTGTACCTGGCGCGTCCTTCGAGGCTAGCAATGCCATGGGAGCCAAGGTGAACGTTGAAACGGAGTCAGGTGATACAGGACACCTTGTCTTCCGAACCAGAGAACTTGGGAAGCATAAGCTTGACAATACAGACAGAATTTACGTGAATGTCGATAGTGACACGGCTAGGCGTATTAAGACAGCTGATCATATGTACATAGTCGGTGAGCCGACATATCCATATCACGAGACTGAGTCTAAATACCTAAAGGCAACCTTCACCGAACCCAGCGAGTCTAATGTCATTGATCATGAGTACACAATTAAGCTAAAATGCGCCTTTTTCGTCGCTAATGGTCAGACTGT
>JAFARM010000311.1 GCA_019245455.1 Sphingomonadaceae bacterium
GTGTTCGACGCGATCTCCCGCACGCTCGTCGCCGGGAACGACGTCAAGCTGGTCGGCTTCGGCACCTTCCACGTCACGCGCCGCGCCGCCTCGTCGGGGCGCAACCCGCGCACCGGCGAGCCGATGCAGGTCGCCGAGCGCAACCAGCCGAAGTTCACCGCCGGCAAGGGCCTGCGCGACGCCGTCAATTGAGCGGCTTTACAGGGGCGGGGTGGGGCCGTAACACCGGCGCCGGCGTGGGCGCGTAGCTCAGCGGTAGAGCACACCCTTCACACGGGTGGGGTCACAGGTTCAAACCCTGTCGCGCCCACCATGCCCCCTGTCCCGCCAGCACTGCTCGGGCTACATCTGCAGCATACTGCCGATGACGCTGACGCTCAGCGCGACGACGACGATGTCGAACAGGAACGCCGCGATCGAGTGGAACAGCGCCAGGCGGCGAATGGCGCGGCTGGTGATCTGCACGTCGGACACCTGGAACGTCATGCCGAGAACGAACGAGAAATAGGCGAACTCACTGTAGTTCGGCATCTGGTCACCGGGAAACTCGAGCCCGCCAGCGTCCTGCTTGCCACCGTCGCCCCGGCTCGGCGCGTCGTCGGCATTGCCGGGGGCGAAGAACATATGGGCGTAATGAACGGCGAGCAGCAAGTTGCTGAAGATCCACACGAACAGGATGGTCACGCCCGACAGATAGACGCCGAAGTGCTTGTCACCGCCGTATCCGGTCAGTTCGATGACGACGGCGATCAGGACGACGCCGACCAGCAACATGGCGATTGCGAGCAGCACGTGCTGATCGGGATCGTTCGCCGTCGCTCGTGCTCGCATATCGTCGGCGCTGCTGCCCTTCATGACGTTCAGGATGCTGACGATGAAGACCGCCGCGCCCGCATCGAAGCCGAGCAGGATCGCGCGCGCGGCCGTGATCTTCATCAGCGCCGCGCCCGTAGTGACGATGACCATGACGATGACGAGCAGCCAGAAGCTCAGGTAACGGATACGCATCGGGCGGGAGCTCCAGCGGGTGGCCTCGTCCGCTCATGGGCAAAGCACCGGCGCGATGCAAGCCGGAGCCACTGGCACCGCGCCACGGAATGGCTAAGGTCGCGCGGCGCCGTTCGAGCGCCTGCCGGCGACCGATGTCCCGGCAGCCAGTATGGGGAGACGACCATGAAGCTGAAGACGCTTGCCGTTGCGGCGCTCTGCGCGCCCGCGATTGCCGCCGCCCAGACGGCGACGAGCACGACGACGACGACGACGGATCACACGACGACGACCGAGCCGACGACGCCCAAGGTCGTCCACCACGCCAAGCACCACGTCCGCCACAAGGTCCACAAGGCGGCGCACACCACGACGTCGACGAGCACCAGCCCTGGCGGCACCTCGGCGACCGCGACGACGACGACCACGCCGCAGTGACCCATCCGGCCGGCGGCGGCGGTGCCGCTGCCGGCCGCTCGGCGGTCAGCGCGTGGCGTAGTTGGTCGCCACCCAGTCGCGGTAGCTGCCGTCGAGCACGCCGCGCCACCAGCCCTCGTTCGCCAGATACCAGGCGAGGGTCGCGGCGAAGCCCTGCTCGAAGGTCCGCGCCGGGGCGTAGCCGAGCTCGGCGCGCGCCTTGCGCTCGTCGATGGCATAGCGGCGGTCGTGGCCGGGACGGTCGGCGACTGTCGTCTTGAGGGTCGACGTTACGATCCCCTTCGCCGCCGGCGCGTCGGGAAAGCGTTCGGCCAGCGCCGCATCGCCGGCGAAGGCCGCATCGACCGCCGCGCACAGCGTGTCGATCACCGTCAGGTTGGGCAGCTCCGCCCCGCCGCCGATGTTGTACGTCTCGCCCGGCTTGCCGCGGTCGAGCGCCGCGCTGATGCCGCGGCAGTGGTCCTCGACGTGGAGCCAGTCGCGCACCTGCAGCCCGTCGCCGTAGATCGGCAGCGGCCGGCCGTGCAGCGCGTTGATCAGGAACAGCGGGATCAGCTTTTCGGGGAATTGATACGGCCCGTAGTTGTTCGAGCAGTTCGTCACCGTCGTCTGCAGCCCGTAGGTGTGGTGGTAGGCGCGGACGAGGTGGTCGCTTGCTGCCTTAGAAGCGGAGTAGGGCGAGTTGGGGGCGTAAGGCGTCGTCTCGCTGAACGCCGGGTCGCCGGGCCCGAGCGAGCCGTAGACCTCGTCGGTCGAGACGTGGTGGAAGCGGTGCGGCATCCCGCTCCCCGCCAGCCACACCGTGCGCGCGGCCTTCAGCAGGCTGTGCGTGCCGAGCACATTGTTTTCAATGAAGGCGTCGGGGCCATGGATCGAGCGATCGACGTGGCTCTCGGCGGCGAAGTGGACGATCGTGTTGATCCCGCGCTCGCGCAGCAGGCGCTCGACCAGCGCCGTGTCGGCGATGTCGCCGTGGACGAATTCGCACTCGACGCCGTCGAGGCTGGCGCGGTTGCCGGCATAGGTCAGCGCGTCGAGGACGACGATCGCCTCGGCCGGGTGCGTCGTACGCCGGTAACGAACGAAGTTCGCGCCGATGAAGCCGGCACCGCCGGTGACGAGAAGGCTAGCCACGGGCGGCTCCCGAAAGGGTATGAAGTGCTCCCTCCCCCCCGGTGAGCGAAGCGAACCGAGAGCGGGGAGGGCCGGGGTGGGGGCACGCCGCTGGCGACCACGCGGACGGTAGCGCGCGCGGAGGCTCCCCCACCCCGGCTCTCCCCGCTCTCCGGCGCTGCGCGCCGGGGGGGGAGGGAGAAGGAAGATCACTCATGCTTCATGGCTTTCATGCAGTCGCGCAGCTCGTCCCGCCAGTAGCGGGCCGGACCAGTGATCGCCCACGTCGCCGTCTTGTCGAGCACGCCGAACGCCGGGCGGCGGGCGGGAGTGGGGTAGTCCTCGGTGCGGATCGGGACGACCGGCACGGCGCGGGTCAGCAGGCCGATCGCCAGCGCCTCCTCCTGAATGGCGACCGCGAAGTCGTACCAGGTCGCCGTGCCGGCGTCGGTGGCGTGGAAGATGCCGGTGTGGCCGCCGCCCGCCAGCGCCAGGATCGTGCGCGCGAGCGTCACTGCGTGCGTCGGCGACCCGAACTGGTCGGCGACGACGCGGACCTCGTCGCGCTCGCGCATCAGGCGCAGCATGGTGTGGACGAAGTTGCTCCCGCGCGCCGCATAGACCCAGGCGGTGCGGACGATCAGCGGC
>JAFARM010000352.1 GCA_019245455.1 Sphingomonadaceae bacterium
GTACCCGCCCGCGAGGTCCGGGCCCGGCGCGGTCGAGCCCGGCGCGGCGTCCGGTCCGCACCCGGTCCCGGCGTGCGCCGCCCCCATCCGCCGCGTCACCCGCCGGCAGCTCGAAGCGGAGCGCGCCGGTGATCGGGTTGGCCTCGGCCAGCCGCAGGTCGAGGCTCTGTCCGGCCGCATAGCGCGTGCCGGACATCGCGCCTTCGAGCACGCGCGCGTCCTCGTCCCAGACGAAATACTCGGCGCCCAGCGTCGATACCGGCACCAGCCCGTCGCCGCCGACGCCCTCGACCGTGGCGAAGAAGCCGAACTTGGCGACGCCGGTGATCCGCGTGGGCAGCACCTCGCCGACGCGGGTCGACAGGTAAGCGGCGACGTAGCGGTCGATCGTCTCGCGCTCGGCGTCCATCGCCCGGCGCTCGGTCATGCTGATGTGCTCGGCGGTGCGCGGCATGAGCGCGGCCTCGGCGTCCGACAGGCCGTCGTCGCCGAGCTTGTACGCGCGGACCAGCGCCCGGTGGACCATCAGGTCGGCGTAGCGGCGGATGGGCGAGGTGAAGTGGGCATAGCTCGCCAGCGCAAGGCCGAAGTGGCCGAGGTTCTTCGGCGAGTAGTAGGCCTGCGTCTGAGTCCTGAGCACCTGTTCGCTGACCTGCGGCGCGAATGCCTCGCCCTTCACCTTGGTAAGCAGGGCGTTGAACGTTTTCGGCGCGACAACCTGGCCGAGCGCGAACGACAGGCCGAACGTCTCGAGATAGTCCTTCAGCGCCACCAGCTTCTCGCGCGGCGGTGCCTCGTGCACGCGGTACATACATTCGGTGCGCTTGGCCTCGAGCGCCTGGGCGGCAGCGACATTGGCGGCGATCATCAAGTCCTCGATCAGCCGGTGGGCGTCGAGGCGTTCGCGCGTGACGATCCGCGTGATCGTCCCGCGCTCGTCGAGCTCGACGCGCCGCTCGGGGAGGTCGAGGTCAAGGGGCGCGCGGGCGTCGCGTGCCTTGGCCACGGTGCGCCAGGCCGCCCACAGGTGGCGCAACGCCTCTTCCTGCTCCCTCCCCCCCGGTGAGCGAAGCGAACCGATAGCGGGGAGGGCGGGGTTGATGGAGCCTGGGACGGGCGCTGCGGCTTCTGTTCCGGGCGGCGTGCCCCCACCCCAGCCCTCCCCGCTCTCCGGCTTCGCCGGTGGGGGAGGGAGAAAAGTGTCGGCGATCGCCTGCGCTTCCTCATAGGCGATGTTGGCGGCGCAGCGGATCACGGCGCGGGTGAAGCGGTGGCCCGTCACCCGGCCATCGGGCGCGATGGTCAGGTGGCAGGCGATCACCGCCCGATCCCGTCCCTCCACGAGGCTGCAGGCGTCGGCCGACAGCACTTCGGGCAGCATCGGGACGACGCGGTCGGGGAAGTAGACGCTGTTGCCGCGTTCGCGCGCCGCGCGGTCGAGCGCGCTGCCCTCGGGCACGTAGAAGGACACGTCGGCGATGGCGACGATCGCGTCCCAGCCGGCGCGGCTGCCGTCGTCAGCGAGGCGCGGTGCCGCCCACACCGCATCGTCATGATCGCGCGCGTCGGCGGGGTCGATCGTCAGGATGGGGAGATGCCGCAGGTCCTCGCGCTCGCTCAAGGGCTTATGCGCCGCCCACTCGGCCTGCTCGGTCGCGGCCTCGCTGAAGCGATGCGGCAGGCCCTTGGCATGGATGGCGATCAGCGAGAGGCTGCGCGGCGCGAAGGGATCGCCGAGCACCTCGACGACGCGCGCCGTCTCATGCGGCGCGCGGCCGCTCGGCTCGGCGAGCACGAGGTCGCCGACCGCCGCCTCGCCGGGATCGCTGACGACGATGTCGACGCGCGCCCGCTTGTCGACCGGCACTAGGCGGAAGCCGCCGCCCGGCCGTCCGCTGCTCGGGTCCGGGCGCAGGATGCCGAGGACGAACTCCTCGGTCTTGGCCAGCTTCTTCATCGGGAAGGCGCTGTAACCGCCGCCCGTCTCCTCGATCCGCGCCAGCACCCGGTCGCCGAGGCCGAGCGCGCCGCGCCGCTTGCCCTCGATCACCCGCACGCGCGGCGGCGGCGTGGCGTGCTCCCAGCGGTCGGGCACGGCGAAGACGCCCTCCGCCGCCTCCGTCACGCGCAGCACCGTCACCTTGGGCAGGCCGCCGCCCTTGTGC
>JAFARM010000391.1 GCA_019245455.1 Sphingomonadaceae bacterium
TGAGGAGCTGGGTCCCCGCTTTCGCGGGGATGACAGCCTCGGCCTTATGACCCCGCCCTCGCCCCTCGCCGACCGCGCCGACGCGGCGACGAACCTCGCGCTCTACTTCTTCGACCAGGCCGAACGGTACGGCGAGGACCCGTTCCTCTGGGCCAAGGCCGGCGGCGCGTGGCAGCCGCGGTCGTGGCGCGCGGTCGCCGAGGACGTCTCGCGCCTCGCCCGCGCCCTCGGTGCCCACGGCATCCGCCGCGGCGACCGCGTGGTGCTGGTCAGCGAGAACCGGCCCGAATGGTGCATCGCCGACCTCGCCATCATGGCCGCCGGCGCGATCACGGTGCCGGCCTACACGACCAACGGCGAGGCCGACCACGCCCACGTCCTGACCGACAGTGGCGCGGTCGCGGCGATCGTCTCGACGACCAAGCTCGCCGCGACCCTGCTCCCCGCCGTCGCCGGGGCCGACGCCTGTCGCCTGGTCATCGCCATCGAGCCGCTGCGCGTCGCCCAGGCGTCGGGGACGCGGATCGTCGAGTGGGCGGCGCTGATGGCGAGCCAACGCGCCGACGTCGCCGCCACCCGCGCGCAGATCACCGCCGGCCGCGCCGACCTCGCCTGCCTGATCTACACCAGCGGCACCGGCGGCACGCCGCGCGGGGTCAAGCAGCACCACGGCGCGATCCTGCAGAACGTCGCGGCGGCGTGCGAGATCATCGAGCAGGACTTCGTGGCCACCGAGGGGCGCGACAGCTTCCTGTCGTTCCTGCCCCTGAGCCACGCCTATGAGCACACCTGCGGTCAGTTCACCGCCATCGGGCTCGGCGCGTCGATCCATTATGCGGAAGGGTTGGACAAGCTCGCCGCCAACATGGAGGAGGTGCGCCCGACGATCATGGTCGTCGTGCCGCGCCTGTTCGAGGTGCTGCGCCAGCGGATCGGCAAGGGCATCGAGAAGCAGGGGGGTGCCGCGATCACCCTGTTCAACGCGGCGCTGCGGCTGGGGCGGAAGCGGTATGAGCGCGGCGGCACCTTGCCGCTCGCCGACCGGGCGTACGACCTGGTCCTCGACCGCACCATCCGGCGGCGGGTGCAGCAACGCTTCGGGGGTAGGTTGAAGACGTTGGTGTCGGGCGGCGCGCCGCTCAACCCCGACGTCGGCCTGTTCTTTGCAGCACTCGGCCTGACCTTGTGCCAGGGATACGGCCAGACCGAGGCCGGCCCGCTCATCAGCTGCAACCGGCCGCGCGCCAAGATCAAGATGCACAGCGTCGGCCCGGCGCTGCGCGGCACCACGGTCCGCATCGCCGCCGACGGCGAGATCTGCGTTCGGGGCGAGCTGGTCATGGACGGCTATTGGAAGAACGACGTCGACAGCCACCGCGCGCTGCAGGACGGCTGGCTTTTGACCGGCGACATCGGCCGCATCGACGCCGACGGCCACCTCGTCATCACCGACCGCAAGAAGGACATATTGGTCAACGACAAGGGCGACAACATTTCGCCGGCGCGCGTCGAGGGGATGCTGACGCTCCAGCCCGAGATCGCCCAGGCGATGGTCCACGGTGATCGGCGACCCTACCTCGTCGGGCTGGTCGTGCCCGATGCCGAGTGGGCGCTGTGCTGGGCGCATGACCGCGGAATGCCCGCCGACCTCGCCCGCCTGCGCGATGAACCCGAGTTCGTCCGCGCGGTGATGACGGCGGTCGACCGGGTCAACGCGCGCGTCGGCGCGCACGAGAAGGTCCGCCGCATCGCCGTCGCCGATGACCCGTTCAGCGTCGACAATGGCGAGATGACGCCGTCGCTCAAGATCCGCCGCCATAGGCTCGAGGCGCGCTACGGCGCGCGCCTCGATGCGCTGTACCGCAGCGGCTAGATCCGCTCGATTTCGGCCGCCCTCAGCCCGGCCCTGATGCAAAAGACGTAACGCGGTCGTCAGGGATCGGCTGCCGGATCGATCGACATCGCGTCGTCGATGAAGGGGGCGATGCGCTGTCGCAGCCAGATCAGCGCTGGGTCGCTGTCGTTTGCACGGTTCCACGCGGCATGAACCGGGAAGGCGCGCACCGCGAGCGGCGGCGCGGCAGTCGCCAGGCCGAACGCGCCCGCGTAGCGCCCGGCGAGACGGCGCGGCAGGGTGGCGATCAGGTCGGTTTCGGCGACCGTGGCGAGCGCCGCCAGGAAGTACGGCACTGCCAAGACGACGCGGCGGCGGCGTCCCAGCTTCGCCAGGCTGGCATCGACGATCCCCGACAGCGTGCCACCGGGCGACACCAGCACGTGATCGGCCGCAACATAGGCGTCGAGGTCGATCGGTTCCTGCAGCAGCGCGTGGTCAGCGCGTCCGACGACCAGATAATCCTCGTGGAACAGGGTCTGTGCCGCGCACCCCCGCCCGCGATTCCACGTGTAGCCGAGCAGCAGGTCGACCTCGCCGGCCTCCAGCGCGGCGAGCGCTGCGCCGCGGACGAGCGACTTGAAGACGAAGCGCGTCGCCTGTGCGCCCGCGCCGACGAGCAGCGGCGCGAACACCGCCGTCTCGTAATCGGTCGCTGCAATGGTGAACACGCGCGCGTCCACCGCCGGATCGAAATGCGGTGCGCGCAGCGCCCCGCGCATCAGCCGCAGCGCCTCCGCGATCGGCGCGCGCAGCGCCACCGCGCGGGGTGTCGGCCGAACGCCGTGCGCCGTGCGGATGAACAGTTCGTCGCCGAAGATGTCGCGCAGCCGGCCGACGGCGTGGCTAATGCCCGACTGCGTCAGCCCGAGCCGACGCGCCGCCGCCGACAATTTGCCGCTCGCCATCGCCTCCTCGAAGACGAGCAGCAGCGTCGCATCGAGCCGCCTGAGTTGCGCATCGCTCAAGGGCATCATTCGCCGATTTCAACTCCCGATGCACGATCTTTGCTCATACCGTAGTCGGTATCAACCGGGCGCGGCCACAGCAGGGAATGCGATGCGGATCGCGATGATTGGCGCGGGGAAAGTCGGTCAAGCCATCGCCGGCGCGCTCCGCCGGGGTGGGCACGACATCGTCTTCGGCCTGCGGCAGCCCGACGCCGGCGCTGTCGATCAACAGCGCATTGCCGACGCGGTTCGCACATCTGACGCGTCCGTGCTCGCGGTGCCGGTCGGCGCGGTGGGGGAGGTCGTCGCGGCCTCCGGGGGCTTCGTCGGCCGTATCGTGATCGACGCGACCAACCCGCTGGGCATCGGCGCGGACGGGCTTGGCCTGACGATGGGCTTCGACACGTCGGGGGCCGAACGGATCGCCGCGCTCGCGCCGCAGGCACGCGTCTTCAAGGCGTTCAACCAGACGGGGTTCGAGAACCTGGCCGATGCGCCGGCCTATGCCGCGGCGCCGGCGATGTTCGTCGCCGGCGACGACGCCGCCGGCAAGCGGATGGTCATGACCCTCGTCGCCGATGCCGGCTTCGCTGCGGTCGATGCCGGTGACCTGCGCGGCGCTCGGCTGCTCGAGCCGCTCGCGATGCTGTGGATCGAACTGGCCCGCAAGCGCGGGCTGGGACCCGACTTCGCCTTTACCCTGCAGCGCAAGGAACCGAGCGCATGAGCCTGAAGGACCCCAACGTCGTCGCCCCGCAGCGGCGCAAGCGCGTGGCGATCGTCATCTCCAATCCTGCGGTATCGACGACCACGGGGTGGCCCGTCGGCTTCTGGTGGAGCGAACTCGCCCACCCCTACTTCCTGCTGACCGAGAAGGGGTACGTGGTCGAGATTTTCAGCCCGGCTGGCGGAGCCTGCGTCGCCGACGCGATGAGCGATCCGCGCGATCCGTCGGGCTACTCGGCCTCCGATCTGATCAGCATGGGGTTCATCGCCACGCCGGCGCTGGCGGCACTGGTCGACACGACGCGACCCGTCGCCGAAATCGACATCGACGCCTTCGATGCAATCGTCGTCGCCGGCGGCCAGGGACCGATGTTCAGCTTCGAGGACGCGACCGCGCTGCACGCGACGTTCGTCGCCTTCTACACGGCAGGCAAGATTGCCGCCGCCCTGTGTCACGGCGTTGCCATCCTGCGCTACGCCCGACTGCCGGGTGGTGACTATCTGGCCAAGGGCAAGACCGTGACCGGCTTCGCCAATGTCGAGGAGGACTTCGCCGACGAGGCGGTCTGGACCATGGGCCTGCTGCCCCGCGACCGCCACGTCATGCCGTGGCGGATCGAGGACGAGATGAAGCGGCTGGGCGCGAACTATGTCCAGGCGGGGCTGTGGCGCGGCTTCGCCGTGCGCGATGGCAACCTCATCACCGGCCAGCAGAATTTTTCCGGAAGCGAGACGGCGGAGGCGCTGATCCGCGCGCTCGGCGAATAGGCGGCGGCCAGGACGACCGCGACGAAAGCCGGTGCACGGGGCGCCGCGACCGGCTAGACCGCGGATACGGACATCGGGGAGGTCGAGCGATGGAGAAACGCCGCATCGGGTCGGTCGTCGTCCTGGGCGGCGGCACGGCGGGATGGATGGCGGCGGCGGCACTCGCCAAGGTGTTCGGCCGCCGGCTTACGGTGACGCTCGTTGAATCGGACGCGATCGGCATCGTCGGCGTCGGCGAAGCGACGATCCCGACGATCCACTGGTTCAACGAGCTGATCGGTCTCGACGAGGCCGCCTTTGTCCGCGAGACGAAAGCCAGCTTCAAACTGGGCATCGAATTCGTCGGCTGGGACCGCGTCGGCGACCACTATTTCCACCCGTTCGGCACCTACGGCGTGCCGCTGCCGGGCGTTCCGTTCCACCACCGCTGGCTGAAGGCGCGCGCGGAAGGCTATGGCCGCGACCTGGCGGCATTCAGCCTGGCGACGCGGCTCGCCGCCGCGGGGCGCTTCAGCCGCCCGTCGGGCGACGCGCGCTCGATCCTGTCGACGCTCGGCTACGCCTATCACTTCGACGCGAGCCTCTACGCCCGCCACCTGCGCGCGCTCGCCGAGGCGGCGGGCGTCGTCCGCGTCGAAGGTAGGGTCGCCCATGTCGAGCAGGACGGGGCGAGCGGCTTCGTCACCGCCCTCGTCACCGATCGCGGCGAGCGGATCGCCGGCGAGCTGTTCGTCGACGCCTCGGGCTTCCGCGGGCTGCTGATCGAGGAAACGCTCGCCTGCGGCTACGACGACTGGTCGCACTGTCTGCCGTGCGACCGTGCCGTCGCCGTGCCGTCGGCGAACGTCGCGTCGCCGGCCCCCTTCACCCGCGCGACGGCCCGCGCCGCGGGCTGGCAGTGGCGCATCCCGCTGCAGCACCGCACGGGCAACGGCTATGTCTATTCGAGCGCCTTCGTCGATGACGACACGGCCCAGGCGACGCTGCTGGCGAACCTGGAGGGCGAGCCGCTGGCCGAGCCGCGCGTGATCCGTTTCCGTACCGGCCGGCGGCGGCGGGTGTGGGACCGCAACGTCGTCGCCGTCGGCCTTGCCTCGGGCTTTCTCGAGCCGCTCGAATCGACCAGCATCCATCTGATCCAGAGCGGCATCGCCAAATTGCTGTCGCTGTTCCCCGACACCGACTGCGACCCGCGGCTGGCGGCGCGGTTCAACGCCGTGTTCGCCGCCGACATGGACAATATCAAGGACTTCCTGATCCTCCACTATCACGCCACGCGCGATCGGCAGGACCCGCTGTGGCAGCATACCCGCCACATGGCCCTGCCCGACAGCCTGGTCGCCAAGGAGGAGCATTTCCGCCGATCGGGCCGGCTGGTGCTGGAGACCGACGAGCTGTTCCGCGACGCGAGCTGGCTCGCCGTCCTGCGCGGCCAGGGCATCGACGCGGAAGGCTATTCGCCGGCGGCCGACACCCTCGATCCCGCCGCCAACCGCGCCCTGCTCGAGCAGGTCGAGGCGGTGATCGGGCGGGCCGTACCGACGCTGCCGACGCACGCTGCCGCGATCGCGGCGGCGGTCGGCGGGCACAGCGCCGCTGCCTGAACGTCCTTTCGCGGCGCGCGTCGGGTCGACGGTCGGCGCGCGTCTGCCGCGTTAGCGACGGCCGGCGGCGACGTTCGTCGCCGGCGGACGCACGGCGAGGTAGACGGTGCTCCACAGCTGCGCCGCATTCGACTCGTCGGCGTCGGCCCCGCTCGCGCCGAAGGGGGCGACCGAATAGCGGCCGTCGGCGAAGGCCCATGACCAGAGCTCGCTGTTGCCGAAGGCGCGCGTCGCCTCGATCCGCCGCCACAGCGCCGCCTGTGCCGCCGTCAGATGCGCGCGCACCGGCGGCGGCAGGTCGGTGCGCGCCAGCTGCCGCGCCAGCCCGGCGGCGAACAGCGCCTGCTGCCACGACCAGACCACCGTGCCGTGATAGGCATTGCGGCTGAAGCGCGCCTGCAGCACCGGTGCGGCGACGACGGGATCGGCGACGACCATGCCGACATCGGTCAGCAGCCCGGCGGGGAACGGCCGCATCGCGGCGACGACGTCGCGGTCGAGATCGGCCGGGGCCGGATCGGCGAACAGCAGGGCAAAACCGATGTCGGAG
>JAFARM010000083.1 GCA_019245455.1 Sphingomonadaceae bacterium
CGTCGTCGTTCTTCGAGCAGACGGCGAGGATGATGCCGCGCTCGCGCAAGGCCAGCGCCGTCTGCTGGATGGCGAGGAACGCCTCGCCCTCGGGCGAGCCCTGGCCGAGGCGGAGCCCCTCGACGCCGTCGTCGCCGACGACGCCGCCCCAGAGCGTGTTGTCGAGGTCGAGGACGAGGCACTTGCGCGTCGTCCCGCGCAGCGCCGCCACCGTCCGCGCGACCATGTCGGCATAGAGCGGCACGAGGTCGGGGTCGAACGGCAGCTTGGCAGCGTGCCACTGCCCGGCGTCGTGCCAGCGGTCGAGCCCGACGCGCGCGGCGATCGCAGCGACATCGACCAGCACGATGCGCTTGGCCCGCGCCCATTCGACCAGGTGCGCGTTGAGCGCGGCGACCTGCGCCGCGACGGATCCGGCCTCGACCGCGTCGAGGCTGCCGAACAGCGGCTCGACCGGCGGCGGGATCGTCGCCACCAGCACCCCGCCGGGGGCCGACGCGGCAAGCCCGTCGATCATCGCCGACAGCGTCTCGACCGCGCGCGCGACCGCCGCCGCCGCCGCTTCCGGCGCGAGCTGCGGCCGGTCGAGGCCGAGCGTCCGCTCGTCGAGCGCGAGCATGGCAAGGTCGAGCCTGGCGGTGCGGAAGGCGCTCGCCGGGTTCAGCGCGTCCTGGACGGCGCTGCCATAGTCGCCGCCGACGACCGTCGCCAGCACGCGGTGGCGGAGCGCGGAGGCGGCGATCGCCGGTTCGATCAGCCCCAGCGTCCCCGAGCCGATCAGGCCGAGGCGCACGCGGGCGAGCGGCCCCGGCCCGGTACCCTGCGCCAGATAGGCGGTGGCGACGCCGGCGAGCTGGCCGAGCTGGTTGAGGTCGAGGCGGTGGCTCGCCAGCGCGTGCAGCCGCTCCTCGATCGCCGCCGGCAGCGCCTCGCCCGTCGCAACATCGCCGCGAACCGTCTTCAGCTGCGCGCGGAAATCGGCAGGGGCGGCCTGCAGCCAGTCGAGGTCGGCGTACATCGGCGGTGCCGTCAGGCCGGCAGCTTGGCCTGGATGACCCGCGCGAGGTCGCCCACGTTCTTCAGGTCGGCGATCTCTTCGTTAAGGAACTTAATCTTGAACAAGCGCTCGAGCGTAATGATGAAGCGAATGTGACTGAGGCTGTCCCACTCCTCGATGTCGTCGGCCGAGGTTGCGGCGGTGACATCGACATCGTCGACGTCGAATACGTCGACCATGACGCCGCTGATCTTGTGGATGATCTCGTCGATTGTCATCAACATCACTCTTGTCGGCGGCGTCGAAGCTGCTACCCGCAGCCCATGACCTACGTTGCAGCGCAATATCAAGGCGCCCGAAGCGGCGCAACCGGCTTGGCGGCATGATCCGCCGCGATATCGGCCTGCTCTGGCATTCCGACCGCTCGGGCAACCTCGGCGTCGGCGCGCTGACGGTCGGCAACATCGCGCTGGTGCGCGAGGTCGCCGCCGGGCTCGGGATCGATCCGCATTTCGTCATCCTCGGCTTCAACGACGCCGGCGTGCCCTACGTCAACGATGACCGCGTCCGCTTCGAACCTTTCTCGACGCGGAGCGCGCTCGCCTTCGCCCGCACCATCGGCCGGATGGACGCGGTGCTCGACATCGGTGCCGGCGACAGCTTCACCGACCTGTATCCGGCGAAGCGCCTGGCGTGGATCGTCCTGTCGAAGGTCGCCGCCATTGCCCAGCGGGTGCCGCTGGTCTTCTCGCCGCAGACGATCGGGCCGTTCACCGGCGGCACCGCGGCCAAGCGGCGGCTGGGCGCGCTCGCCCGCTGGACGATGCGGCGCGCGCGGGCGGTGGTCGTCCGGGACGACCGCTCGCGCGATGCGGTCAGGGCGATGGTGCCGGGCGTCGAGCCGGTCTATTCGGTCGACGTCGCCTTCGCCCTGCCGTGGACGCCGCTGCCGCCGGTGCCGGGGAAACGCCGCATCGGCCTCAACGTCTCGGGCCTGCTGTGGCGCGGCGGCTACACGGGCCGCGGCGAGTTCGACCTCGGCTACGACTACAAAGCGCTGATGGAGGGCGTCATCGAGGCGCTGCTCGCCGACGACAGCGTGTCGGTCGAGCTGATCGCCCACGTCCGCGGCGGTCCCGGCTCGCCCGACGACGACGGCAGCCTCGCCGACGAGCTGAAGGCGCGCTGGCCGGCGCTGGTGCGCGTCCCCGACTTCGCCTCGCCGTCGGCGGCCAAGAGCCATATCGCCGGGCTGGACGCGCTGGTCGGCGCGCGGATGCACGCGTGCATCGCCGCCTTCTCGAGCGGGGTCGCGGTCGTGCCGGTGTCCTACAGCCGCAAGTTCGAGGGGCTGTTCGGCTCGCTCGGCTATACGCGGCTGGTGCCGCACCGGGGCATGGACACGGCGGCGGCGCGAGCGCTGGTGCTGGACGCGCTCGCCGTGACGCCCCGCATCCGGGAAGAGGTCACGGCGGCGCTCACGCACGTCGATGCGCGGCTGGAGGCGTATCGCGCCGTCCTCCGCGATCTGTTCACCGCGCGGGTCACGGCGGAACGCTAGCCGGCGAGCGCGCGGCGAACCAGCCGGGTGAAGCGGAACGCTCGCACGCGGACGAGCATCGCCGCCGCGCCCAGCCGCTCGCCCGCCCCGTGGAGGTCGCCCGACGCGACCACCTTCGCCAGGGCAAGCGGGGTCGAAGCGAGCATCGCCGCCGCCCGCGCGGCGATCCAGGCGGCCGACTTGCCGCGCTCGCGGTCGAGCGCGACTGTTTCGTCGACCAGCCGCGCCCACTTCGCGGCCAACTCGCCCCAGTCGCGCCGGGCAGGGTGGCCGACGACCGCGCCCTCGGCATAGACCAGCCGCAATCCAGCGGCTTGCGCGCGCCAGCACCACTCGACATCCTCTGACACGCCGGTGCGGAAGGGGCCGACGCGGGCGAAATCCTCGGCCGTCACGAATAGGTTGGCGGTGACGGTGAAGCCCTTGTCCCGGACATAGGCGGCGTTGTCGAAGGCGAAGACCGTCTCGAACGCCTCCGCCGGCGAGCGCTTGCGGCCCGTCAGGACGGTCATCCGCCCGCCGGCGATCGCCCTCGGCGCGACCGCAGCAACGCCCGCC
>JAFARM010000120.1 GCA_019245455.1 Sphingomonadaceae bacterium
GCCGTCACCCCCGCGAAGGCGGGGGCCCATACTGCGCGACTGTTCGGGAGTATGGGTCCCGGCCTCCGCCGGGGTGACGGTCCGGCAAGCGGCGCACCCCTATCCAAATCCGTCATCCCCGCGAACGCGGGGACCTAATGTCCCCAAGCCTCCCGAGATTGGGTCCCCGCTGTCGCGGGGATGACGGGGGATGCAAGCGGGGCTGAAACTACAGCAGCTCGATGTACTCGATCGTCAGCCCGCGCGTGTAGATCGGGCTGACGAAGTTGCAGCGGAACGGCCCGGCACCCTTGACGTGCTCGGCCTCGAGGAACTTCGCGCCCTGCGCCTCGAGCTCGGCCGCTTTCAAATCGAGGCTGTCGGTCAGGTAGGCGAGGTGGTGTAGCCCCCCCATGCCCTTGTTGAACTTTAGGAGCGGTCCGCCGTCGGGGATGACGAACTCGACCGGCGAGGCGCCGTTGCCGTGGGTGAAGACGCACAGCGCGTGGAACTCGGGCACATAGCCGCGATAGTCCTCGGTCAGCCCCAGCGTCGCCATCATCGCCGCCATCTCGTCCGCGTCCGGGACGACGATGCCGACGTGGTGCAGGACGGGCGGGGTCATCGCGGAGCCTCCATCAGGGGGACGAGCTGCGGCGCCAGCCAGTCGGTGACGACGACCGCGCCGGCGTGGTTCAGGTGGGCGACGTCGGAGTACCACTCCGCGTGCGTCCGGACGAACGCGGCGTCGAACACCGGGCCGATCGTCGCATAGAGCGCCCGCTCCTGCAGCTCGGTCGGGCCGATGTAGTAGGGCAGGAACAGGAAGGCGACGCGGACCCCGTGCGCCCGCGCCACCGCCGCCATGCGGCGGAGGTAGGTGCGCTCGTCGCCGAACTCGACGTCGGCCAGCCGGCGTCCGAGCTTGGGCGGGCGGACGCCGCGTTCGTAGCGGACCTTGCCGGCGGCAAGCGCGGCCGCCCCCGGCGAGACGTCGCGCTCGACCCGCGTCCCGTCGCCGGCGATGAAGGTGGTCGTCGTCTCGTCGTTGCTGCCGGCGTAATGCGCCGGGTCGAAGCGCGCCGGCAGGTCGAAGGCGGCGGGCATGAGCCGCGCCAGCGCCAGCCGTGCCTGGCGGTAGGGCAAATAGATCAGGTTCGCGAGCCAGTTGAGGTTGCCGACGTACGCCGGGTCGGCCACCGCGACGGCCGGCGCGACATATTTGTATGCCGGGTGGCCGTAGCGGCTCGGCTTCTCGAGCACACCGACGACGATCAGGCGCGGGTGCTTCGTCGTCAGCAGCTCGTTCAGGATCACCCAGTTGAGGTCGCGGCCGTTCTCGGGAAGCGAGAAGTTGACCGTGTGCCACGCGTGGCCGGCGGCCGCGAGGTCGGCCTCCAGCCGCGGCGAGCTGATGCCCGCGCCGCTCCGCGACGGGCCGATGACGGCGATGTCGACCGGCGTCGGGTCGAAGTGGACGCGCTCGTAGATCCAGCGCACCCGGTTCTGGATCGTGTGGTCGAGCGTCGCGTAGCGCTGGTACGGGTCGTTGGGCAGCAGCGCCGCGGCGACGCCCGCCAGCACCGCGACCCCGAGGATCGCGGTCAGCAGCCGGAGCCAGGGGGCGCGGCGCATCGGGTCAGAAGTTGAAGTAGAGGAAGACGGCCTGGCCGCGCTGGATGAACATCACCGCGGCGAACAGCAGGACGCCGGCGAAGACGATGCCGCGCCTGTCAGGCCGCCAGCGCCACATCAGCGGCGGGTGGTTGACGTCGGCCCACTCGCCATAGTTCACCGCCGGGCGGTACGCGGCCATGATCTGCTGCGCGTTGGGGAGCAGGGCCACGACGAAGACCGTCGCGGCGATCAGCACGACGAGCCCGAGCGGCGGCAGGTAGCCCGTCGCGCCGAGCCCATCGAAGCCCGCCATCGCCCCCGTGATCGCGCCGGCGTCGGCGAGACCCGTCGCACGGAAGACGACGTTGGCGAAGGCGACGCAGACCAATGTCAGGACGTGATACCCCGCGACCTCCCAGCGGCCGATGACGAGCGGCGGCAGCTTCGCCTTGCGCCGCTTGCGGTTGGCCTGCTTGCGCCGCTCGCGCCACGCCTCGTTCACCAGCACGTAGACCGCGTGCATCACGCCGAAGACGACGAACGTCCACCCCGCGCCGTGCCAGACACCGATCAGGACGAAGGTGATGAAGGTCGGCAGGCCGACACTGGCAGCAAACGCCGTCCAGCCGGTGAAGCCGCGCTCCGCCGACCAGCGGTTCAAGGGCAGGGCGATCGGCTGATAGACATAGGCGAGCAGGAAGCGCTGCAGCGTCATGTGCCAGCGCCGCCAATAGTCGATGATCGACGCCGCGCGCAGCGGCGAGTGGAAATTGAGCGGCAGCTTGACCCCGAACATCCGCCCCAGCCCGATCGCCATGTCGGAATAGCCCGAGAAGTCCATGTACAGCTGCAGCGTGTACGTCACCGCTGCCGTCCAGGCGCGCACCACGTCCCACTGCTGCGTGTGCGCGTGGAGGAACAGCGGGTTGGCGTAGCTCGACAGCGTGTCGGCGACGATCGTCTTCTTGGCGAGCCCGATGGTGAAGATGACGAGCCCGATGACGAGGTTGCGGCTCATCAGCCGCGCAAAGGTTGGCGCCCTCAGCTGCGGGATGATCTCCGAATAATGGACGATTGGCCCGGCGAGCAGCTGCGGGAAGAAGGCGGCGAACAGGCCGAACTCGATCGGCCCGGTGCCACGCACGATGCCGCGCGAGGTGTCGACGAGGTAGGCGATCTTCTGGAAGGTGAAGAAGCTGATTGCCAGCGGCAGGACGATGTGGTGCAGCTCGAAGCTGCTGCCCGTCACCGCGGTCACGTTCTCGACGACAAAGTTGGCGTATTTGTAATAGCCGAGCAGGCCGAGGTCGACGACCAGGCCGAACACCAGCAGCGCCCTGACCACGCCCGGCCGTTCGCGCAGCCGCGCGCGCTGGATCAGGTCGCCGATAATGTAGTTGAAGACGATCGCGAACAGCAGGATCGGCAGGTCGGCCGGCCGCCACCACGCGTAGAACACCAGGCTGGCGAGGCTGAGGACGACCGCCGCCGTCTTCTGCCCGAACAGCCGGCCGCTGAGATAGAAGGCGACGAGCGCCGCCGGCAGGAAGCCGAAGATGAAGACGAAGCTGTTGAACAGCATCTAGCTGGCCCCCGCCGCTGGTCCCGCCGTCGCCGCGGCCGCCGGGCGCAGCGTCGCCTCGACCGCGCGCGCGACGCGGTCGCTGGCGATCATCGCGCCCTTGTGGTTGAGGTGGGCGAAGCTCTGGTACAGCCCGGCCTGCTGCGCCAGGTCGCTGAAGTCGATGATCCGCCCGCGCTGCCCGTAGAACGCCGCCGTCTGCGACACGCGCGGCCCCTCGAACTCGGGCAGATAGGCGAACAGCACCGGCACGCCGGCCGCGCGCGCCATGTGGATGACGGCGTCGCTGTAGGCGGGCTCGTCGCGTTCGGTGACGCGCCGGATCGCCGCCGGCAGGTGCGACGGGTGGTGCTGCCCGGCGAACGCCGCCGCCTCGTCGCGCAGGTACTCGGCGGTGCGCGGCGCATCCATGTCATAGCGCTTGCCGTCGGCCAGCGTCTGCGACACGGTGAAGTCGATCGGCTTGGCCCGGTAGATCGCGGGATCGAACGCCGGGCGCAGGCCGAAGGCGTGCGGAAGCAGCGCCGCGCCGGCGAGTTCGATCTGGCGGTAGGGCAAATAGATCAGGTCGAGCGGCCAGTTGTGGAGCAGCGGCGCCGGCGGCGCGGCGATGCCCGCGGCCGGCGCGATATATTTAAACCCCGGATGGCCCCACGGGTGGAACGACGAGCCCATGACCATGACGAGGACCCGGGGCTTCTTGAAGCGGAACAGCTCGCGGGCGATCGCCCACTGGATGTTGCGCCCGTCCTCGATCACCGACAGGTTGGCGACGTTGAGCGGCAGCCCGTCGGCAGCGAGCTTCTCGGCGATGCACGGCCCGGAGAGCCCCAGCAGCGTCCGCGACGAGCCGATGATGGCGACGTCGATCGGCGCGGGGTCGAAGTGGATCCGCTCATAGGCCCAGGTGGCGTTGCCGTAGAGCGTGTTCTCGATCAGCTGCCAGCGCTGGTACGGGTTGTCGGGCAGCGCCGCCGCGCCGACAGCCGACAGCAGCGCGACCCCGAGGATCGCCAGCAGAGGGCGCGGCCAGCGCAGGCGCTTCACTCAGGCGACCGTCGAGTCGATGCGCATCGGCAGGTCGGGCGCGGTATAGCCGGCGAGGTCCAGCCGCCACACCGTCTCGCCGCCGTCCTCGCCGCTCACCCGCTCGAAACCCAGCTTGGGATAATGGTCGGCGACCATCCTGTTCTTGGCGGACGGGATGTAGCGGCCGATCAGCTGCGTCGCCCCGGCGGCGCGGGCGGCGGCGACGACCTGGCTCAGCACCGCCTCCTCCATCCGCCGGCCGAGGACGCGGCAGCTCATCAGCCAGGTGTCGATCTCCGACGCCTTCGTGTCGATGACGACGACCGAGATCATGCCGTTGTCGCCGAAGCGGTCGGCGAGGCGGATCTGCATCGTGATCTTGGCCGGATCGGCCTCCATCGCCGCGACCTCGGCCTCGGTATAGCGGCGCGTCGTCAGGTTGAACTGGTTCGACTTGTTGATCAGCTGGGCGATGCGCGCGCGGCCGACGCTGTCGAACGGGCGGAAGTCGGCGACCATGTCGAGGCTGGCGAGGTAGCCCGCCATGTCGCTCGTCCCGGCGAAGGCGGCGCGCTCGGCGTTGGCGCGGTACTGGTCGGCGCGGGACCGGTCCTCGTCGGCGAAGGCGACCGCCTCGAACCAGCCGCCGGCGAGCAGCGCGCGCGGGTAGAGGGCCGGGTCGGCGGGCAGCTCGGGCACGGCGACCATCGGCAGCTCGCGCCGCACCTGCGCCCGCTCGACCGGATTGTCGTCGAGGAAGCACAGCGAATCGATGCCGATGTTGAGCGCGGCGGCGATGGCGCGGAGGTTGGTCGCCTTGTCGCCCCAGTTGGCGACGAACGACGCGATGTGCGTCTCCTTCAGCGGCATCTCGGGGTGGTCGCGGAACGGCCCGCGCGCAACGTCGTCGTCGTTCTTCGAGCAGACGGCGAGGATGATGCCGCGCTCGCGCAAGGCCAGCGCCGTCTGCTGGATGGCAAGGAACGCCTCGCCCGCCGCCGATCCCTGGCCGAGCTTGATACCGTCGACACCGTCGTCGCCGATGACCCCGCCCCACAGCGTGTTGTCGAGGTCGAGGACGAGGCACTTGCGCGTCGTGCCGCGGATCGCCGCCACCGTGCGCGCGACGACGTCGGCGTAGAGCGGGATCAGGTCAGGGTCGAACGGCAGCTTGGCCGCGTTCCACTGCCCGGCGTCGTGCCAGCGGGCGAGCCCGACCAGCGCCGCGGTGCGAGCGATGTCGACCAGCACGATGCGCTTGGCCCGCGCCCACTCGACGAGCTGCGCGTTCAGGGCGGCAACCTGCCCGGCCACCGACCCCGGCTCGACCGCGTCGAGGCTGCCGAACAGCGGCTCGGCCGGGGGCGGGATCGTCGCCACCAGCACCCCGCCGGGCGCCGACGCCGCCAGGCCGTCGACCATCGC